>NZ_BCBQ01000040.1:0-50274 GCF_001320885.1 Pseudomonas sp. NBRC 111140 | reverse complement strand
CGCTCGATCTCACAGGCGCTGCAGCGTCCAAGACAGGCCCTTCATGAAGACTGCCCCGACCACCCTCATCCGCGAAACCTTTCCCGTAGGCCCCTTGCAGTGCAACTGCACGCTGATTGGCGACCCATTGACCAAGAAAGCCATCGTCGTCGACCCGGGCGGTGACCCGGACAAGATCCTCGCGCGCCTGCAAGCCCACGGCCTCACGCTGGTAAGCATCATCCACACCCATGCGCACTTCGATCACTTCCTGGCCTCGGGCAAGCTCAAGGAGCTGACGGGCGCCACGTTGCACCTGCACAAGGACGACCAGGCCCTGTGGGACAACCTGGAGATGCAATGCCAGATGTTCGGCGTGCCTTACACGCCGGTACCGGCGCCAGACCGCTGGCTGGGCGATGATGAAGAACTGGCTTGCGGCTGCGGCGTGGCCCTTCACACGCCAGGGCATACGCCAGGCTCAATGAGCTTCTGGTTCGCCGACGCCAAGCTGCTGATTGCCGGCGACACCCTGTTCCGCCGTGGCATTGGCCGCACCGATTTGTGGGGTGGTGACCAGCGGGCTATCGTTCGCTCCATCAAGGAGCGGCTGTACCGGCTGGACGAGGAGGCCATCGTGGTGACCGGCCACGGGCCTGACACCCGTCTGGGCGACGAGATGCGCGAAAACCCCTTCGTGCGTGCCTGATGGCACATGAAGGCACTTTCATGGAATTTTTCGTTGCCGATGCAATCCAAGGCTGGCATAGATCCCTTTGAGATCTGCCGCATTTACGAATTTTAGTAGGAGCTTGTCCATGTTCACCATGCGTCGTCTGATTATCGTCGCAACTGCCGCTGCCCTGATGACTGGCTGTGCCAGCCAGAATCCTTACGACAACCAGGGTCAGGCGCAGGGCTCCACTGGGATGAGCAAGACCGCCAAGTACGGCGGCCTGGGCGCGCTGGCCGGCGCCATCGCCGGTGCCGCCATCGACCACAACAACCGTGGCAAGGGTGCGCTGATCGGTGCTGCCGCAGTGGGTGCCGCCGCCGCCGGTTATGGCTATTACGCCGACAAGCAAGAAGCCGAACTGCGCGCGCAAATGGCCAACACTGGCGTGGAAGTGCAGCGCCAGGGTGACCAGATCAAACTGATCATGCCGGGCAACATCACCTTCGCTACCGACTCGGCCAACATCGCGCCAAGCTTCTACTCGCCGCTGAACAACCTGGCGGGCTCGTTCAAGCAGTTCAACCAGAACACCATCGAAGTGGTCGGCTTTACCGACAGCACCGGCAGCCGCCAGCACAACATGGACCTGTCCCAGCGCCGCGCGCAGGCAGTCAGCACCTACCTGACCTCGCAGGGTGTGGATGCCTCGCGCATCTCGGTACGTGGCATGGGCCCGGACCAGCCGATCGCCAGCAACGCCGACGCCAATGGCCGTGCGCAGAACCGCCGCGTGGAAGTGAACCTGAAGCCGATTCCGGGGCAGCAGTATGACCAGCAGCAAGGTCAGGTTCAGCAGTATCCCTGATTGATTCCTGGGGCCGCTTTGCGGCCCCAGTGATTTGCTAGCGCACCACGCTGGCCTGAATCGCCGTCAGGGCAATGGTATGCACGATATCGTCAACCTGTGCCCCGCGTGGCAAATCGTTCACTGGCTTGCGCAAACCCTGCAACATCGGCCCCAGGCTGACCCCGTCGGTGCTACGCTGCACCGCCTTGTGCGTGGTATTGCCGGTATTCAGGTCGGGGAACACGAACACCGTGGCACGCCCGGCCACAGGGCTGCCTGGTGCCAGCTCCCGAGCAATGGCCGGGTTGGCTGCCGCGTCATACTGCAAAGGCCCATCGATCAGCAACGCCTCTGCTGCACCTTGCGCCAGGCGAGTCGCTTCGCGCACTTTCTCGACTTCATCATCGCTGGCCGAATCGCTTGAATAACTGATCATCGCCACCCGCGGCGCGATGCCGAAGGCCTGCGCCGATTCGGCGCTCTGGCGGGCGATCTCTGCCAGTTCGGCAGCACTGGGGTGGGGGTTCATCACGCAGTCGCCGTACACCAGTACCTGCTCGGGGAACAGCATGAAGAACACCGACGACACCAGGCTTGAGCCTGGCGCGGTCTTGATCAACTGCAGCGCCGGGCGGATGGTATTGGCGGTGGAGTGAACCAGGCCCGAGACCAGGCCGTCCACTTCGTCCAGGGCCAGCATCATGGTGCCGATCACGACCGGGTCTTCCAGTTGCTGCTCGGCCATCGGTGCGTTGAGGTTCTTGCTCTTGCGCAGCGCCACCATGGGCTCCACGTAGCGCCCGCGAATCAGCTCGGGGTCGAGGACTTCCAGGCCGGGCGGCAGGGCAATGCCTTGAGCGCGGGCCACGGCCTCGACATCTTCGGGCTTGGCCAGCAGTACGCAGCGGGCAATGCCACGGGCCTGGCAGATGGCTGCGGCCTGCACCAACAGCGGCTCGGCACCTTCTGGCAAAACGATGCGCTTGTTGGCCTGCTGCGCGCGCTGGATCAACTGGTAGCGGAACACTGCCGGCGACAGGCGCATTTCACGCGGGGTGCCGCAGCGTTGGTGCAGCCAGGCTGCGTCGAGGTGGCTGGCGACGAAGTCGGTGATGAACTCGGCGCGCTCGCGGTCGTCCACGGGAATCTCGCGGTTCAGCGAGTTGAGCTGGTTGGCCGTGTCGTACGAGCCGGTGCTGACCGACAGGATCGGCAGGCCGGCCTGCAGTGCGCCGCGGCACAGGCCAAGGATGCGCGCGTCGGGCTTGCTGTCGCTGGTCAGCAGCAGGCCGGCCAGTGGCACGCCATTGATTGCTGCCAGGCTGACGGCGAGGATGATGTCGTCGCGGTCGCCCGGCGTGACCACCAGGGTACCCGAGGTCAGCAGCGGCACGGTGTTGGCGACCGTGCGTGCGCAGATGATGATCTTGCTCATGCGCCGCTGCTCGTAGTCGCCGGCATTGAGCACCTGGGCGCCGAGCAGCTCGGCCACGTCGCGGGTACGCGGGGCGTTCAGCTCGGGTTGGTAGGGAATGCAGCCAAGCAGGCGGAAGTCATTGCCGCGCAGCAACGGCGAGTGTTCACGCAGGCGGGTGGCGAAGTCGGCCATGCTCTCGTCGGTGCGAACCTTGTTGAGGATCACCCCGAGCACTTTCGGGTCGCGCGGCCCGCCGAACAGCTGGGCCTGTAGTTCGACCCGGCCGGACAGTTCGCTGAGCACTTCGTTTTCCGGTGCCGATACCAGGATCACCTCGGCATCCAGGCTTTTCGCCAGGTGAAGGTTGACCCGCGCGGCGTAGCTGGCGTGGCGCGTGGGCACCATACCCTCGACCACTACCACGTCATTGCCGATACAGGCTTGCTGGTAGAGACGGATGATTTCCTCCAGCAACTCGTCCAACTGGCCATCGCCGAGCATGCGCTCGACCTGGGCCAGGCTCAGTGGTACCGGAGGGTTGATACCGTGGGTGCGAGCCACCAGTTCGGTAGAGCGCTCGGGGCCGGTGTCACCCGGGTGGGGTTGGGCGATCGGCTTGAAGAAACCGACCTTCAGGCCGGCGCGCTCCAGGGTACGCACCAGGCCCAGGCTGATGGATGTCAGGCCGACACCGAAGTCGGTCGGCGCAATGAAAAATGTCTGCATGCGTGCTTCTCGAAATAAGCGGTGCAAGAAATTAACGGCCAAGGGTAGCGCTATCGGCCCCTTGTGCGCACCAGCCGCACGCGAAAGGCTGGCCAATGTGCTGCGCGCGCTGGGCCGGGTCGAGCACCCAGGGGCGTGCCTGCCACGGCGGTTGGTGGCGCAGGTGTTGGGTGTGGCCGCAGGACAGTTCGGCCACCCAATGGCCTTCTTCGTCCAGATGGAAGCCTGTGATCCGACTGATGGGCCGTTGCTCGTCCGAGGTGCGTTCGCAATCGGACGATGGCTTGGTTACACTTGTCCGCTCTACATTCTTTTGCAAAAGGTCTTGCCCCATGCTGATCGCCGCCAACAAGGCTGTCTCCATCGACTATACCCTGACCAACGACGCCGGGGAGACCATCGACAGCTCCGCCGGTGGCGCGCCGCTGGTCTACCTGCACGGTGCCAGCAACATCATCCCAGGCCTGGAAAAAGCCCTGGAAGGTAAACAGGCTGGTGACGAGCTGAACGTTACCATCGAGCCGGAAGACGCCTACGGCGAATACCTGGCCGAGCTGGTCAGCACCCTGAACCGCAGCCTGTTCGAAGGCGTCGACGAGCTGGAAGTGGGCATGCAGTTCCACGCTTCGGCACCGGACGGCCAGATGCAGATCGTCACCATCCGCGACCTCGACGGCGACGACGTCACCGTTGACGGCAACCACCCACTGGCCGGCCAGCGCCTGACCTTCAAGGTAAAGGTTGTCGACGTGCGTGACGCCAGCGAAGAAGAAATCGCTCACCGCCACATCCACGGTGAAGGTGGCCATCACCACTGATTTTCTGCGCTAAGCTCAGAAAGTCGCCAGGCGCTCGGGCAAGCCGATTTGCCTTCCTACGGGAGGTGGACGGTTTGGACGAGCGCCTTTTTAGTGGGCGCAATTCGCCCCCGCGGCAACCGGGAACCTGAGAGGGGATTTCATCATGAGTGCATTTCACGACCTGAAACTGGACGCGCTGAACGGCGGAGAGCTGCCGCTCGCACCGTTCAAGGGGCAAGTGGTGCTGGTGGTCAACGTTGCCTCCAAATGTGGTCTCACGCCGCAATACAAGGCCCTGGAAAACCTCTACCAGGTTTACAAGGACAAGGGCTTCAACGTGCTTGGCCTGCCGTGCAACCAGTTTGCCGGCCAGGAGCCGGGTAGCGAAAAGGAAATCCAGGACTTCTGCAGCCTCAACTATGGGGTGAGCTTCCCGCTGGGGGGCAAGTTGGAGGTCAACGGCCCGCAGCGCCATTCGCTGTACCGTCTGCTGGCGGGTGAGGGGGCCGAGTTCCCCGGTGACATCACCTGGAACTTCGAGAAGTTTCTGGTGGGCAAGGATGGGCGAGTACTGGCGCGTTTTTCACCGCGCACGGCGCCGGATGACCCGGCGGTAGTCCAGGCCATAGAAAAAGCACTTGCCTGAAGTTTTACGCACTTCCTGTAGGCGCGGCCTTGTGCCGCGAAAGGGCCGCAACGCGGCCTCTCGATGGTTGCGGTAGTGCTGAAATCCGGGGGCCGCTGTACGGCCCATTCGCGGGGCAAGGCCGCTCCTACACTGATCGCGTGGGGCCCAAGCTTGAAGCAGGTGCGGCAGCAGATGGGTTCTGGGCTGAATGCAGATACCCCTCGAACTGCTCGACAATCGCGGGCCAGCCCTGACGGCTGGCATGCTGCCGCGCATTCAGGCGCACCCGGCGCAAGGTTTCCTCTTCTTCCAGCAGCCAGCAGGCGGCATCGATGAATGCGGCCTCATCCCCTGGCATGGCCAGCCCGCCACTGTGTCCATGGCGAATATGCTGCGCAGCTGCCGCCTCGTCATAAGCAACCACCGCCAACCCCGAAGCCATGGCCTCGAGCACCACGTTGCCAAAGGTCTCGGTCAAGCTGGGGAAAAGGAACAGGTCGCCGCTGGCATAGTGCTCGGCCAGCACCTCGCCGCGCTGGGCGCCACAGAACACTGCATCTGGCACCTGCTGTTGGAGGCTGGCACGCTGCGGGCCGTCACCGACCATGATCAGACGCAAGCGCTTCTGTGGATAAGTTTTCTGCAATGCCTCGAGACAAGGCCGCAGCAAGCCAAGGTTCTTTTCCACCGCCAGCCGTCCGACATGCAATACGGCGATATCATCCGGGCCGAGCCCCCAGCTTTCACGCAACGCCTGGTTGCGCCGGGTCGGGTTGAACAGGCCGGCATCGACACCTCGTGCCAACAGTTCCAGGCGCTCGAACCCACGGCGTTCAAGCTCCAGGCGCTGGCTGACACTGGGTACCAAGGTGATCGCCGTGCACCGATGGAACCAGCGCAGATAGTGGGTGAGCAGGCGCGCCAGCAGGCCCAGACCGTACTGGCCGGAGTACTGCGGGAAGTTGGTGTGGAAGCCGCTGACGACCGCGATACTCAGGCGCCTGGCTGCGCGTAGGGCGCTGAGACCTAGCGGCCCTTCGGTGGCGATGTACAGCACATCCGGGCGCTGCCGGCGCCAGCGCCGCAACAGCTTGTGCATCGATACCTCGCCCCACTGCAAACCTGGATACCCCGGCAGGGCCCAACCACGGCACAGCATCAGGTGCGGGTCGTTTTGCACGGGTGATTCGCCGGCCTGGCGCGGCCGTACCACCTCGACCTCATGGCCGCGTTGACGCAAGCCTTCACTGAGGCGGCCAAGGGTGTTGGCCACGCCGTTAATCTCGGGTGGGAAGGTTTCACTGACCAGGGTAATGCGTAGGGCGGGTGTATTCATGACAAAAAGTTTCCGCCTGCAGGATTGCGCCAATGTGACTGCCATGTGACGTACAGATGACGCCTGACCGCTGACGCTTTCGCCTTTATGAATATTTCCTCGCACGGCACTCAAGAAGGTGTCATCGGCAGCCGATGAAGATGCATTCGACTACGTGATGCGCTCCAGGAGAGCGGTGATGTTCAACAACAAGCTCAAGCAAGAAATCCGGCAGTTGCGCGAAGACCTGATGTCCATGGAACAGGTCAAGAGTAGCCTCGACAGCGAGATGCTGGTACTGCAGCTCGACCCTCAAGGACGGATCGAGATGGTCAACGGCAACTTCGAGAGCGAGATGCTCTACCGTGCCGAACAATTGCTTGGGCGCAATATCGAGGACATCGTCCCGGCTCATGTGAAGACCCTCGACTTTTACCAGCGCATGAAGAGCGCGATCAGCCGGGGCGAGCACCTGAACGGCGCGTTCCGTCTGTTGCGCGGCAATGGGCAGGAGGCCTGGCTGCGTTCGATCCTGCAGCCGGTCAAGAACAGCGAGGGGCGCATCAAGTACTTCACCCTGCATTCCAGCGACCTTACCCGTACTATCGAGACCTCGCGCGAGCACGAAAGCCTGATCAAGGCGCTGATGCGCTCCACCGCAGTGATCGAGTTCGAGCTCGACGGCACAATCCTCACCGCAAACGACCGCTTCCTCGCCACCGTCGGTTATCGTCTGGAGCAGATTCGCGGTAAGCACCACCGCATATTCTGCGAGCCGGAGGAGGCCAACTCGGCCGGCTACCAGGCCTTCTGGGACAAGCTGCGCCGTGGTGAATACGTTGCCGAGCGCTTCAAGCGCATCGATGCCCATGGCCGGGTGATATGGCTGGAGGCTTCGTATAACCCGATTTTCGATGCCCACGACGTGCTGTACAAGGTGGTCAAGTTCGCCACGGTGATTACCGATCAGGTCAACCAGGAGCAGGCAGTGGCCGAGGCGGCAGATGTCGCCTACAGCACCTCCCTGGGTACCGATGTCAGCGCCCGCAAGGCCACCGAGGTAGTCACCCAGACCGTCAGCGTGATGCGTGGCCTGGAGGCCTCGATGCAAGAGGCGGCCGAGGGCATCCAGGCACTTGATACTCAGTCGCGGGTGATCGGTTCGATCATCAAGACCATCAGCGACATTGCTGGGCAAACCAACCTGCTGGCGCTTAACGCAGCCATCGAAGCGGCCCGTGCGGGCGAGCAAGGGCGGGGTTTTGCCGTGGTTGCCGACGAAGTGCGCCAACTGGCCTCGCGCACCAGCACCGCCACCGAGGAAATCGCTCGGGTGGTGCAGCAGAACGAGCAACTGGCGCAGGCGGCAGTGTCGATCATCGACACCAGCAAGCGCCAGGCCGAACAGGGGCTGGCGCTGGCGGACGAGACGGGCAGCGTGATTGTCGAGATTCAGGATGGGGCGAAGCGAGTGGTGGATGTGGTGGGGCAGTTCTCCAGCCGATTGGGGCAGTGACGCCCCAGCCCGGCAGGGGTATGGCGGGCGCGGGGATCAGTTGCGCTCGCGCACCCAGAACAACGTAGCCCCCGCCACCGCCGCCGGCATCATCAGCACGTTCACCCCCGGAATCATCAGCGCCAGGTAGGTGATGCCGCCAAAGCCCAGGCTTTGCCAGCGCTTCTGGCGTAGCCAGGCGAGCATGTCCTGCCAGCTCATCTTGTTGTTGTCCGCCGGGTAGTCGATGTACTGGATGGCCATCATCCACACACCGAAGATGAGCCACAGCGGCGCCGCCACCACGTTGACCACCGGGATCAGCGACAGGATGAACAGGCCGATGGCCCGCGGCAGGAAGTACCCCAGCTTGCGCATTTCGCGGCTGAAGGTGCGCGGTACCATGGCCAGCAGTTCGCCCCAGCTGAACGCCGGGAAGGTGTCTTCGCCACGGACCACCACCTCGACCTTTTCCGCCAGGAAGCCATTGAATGGGGCGGCGATGATGTTTGCCACCAGGGTGAAGGTGAAAAACACCATCAGCAGCAGCAAGGCAACGAACAACGGCCAAAGGATGTAGCTGAGGAAGCTCAACCAGTCAGGCAGCGTTGGCATCAAGGCATCGAGCCACAGCCCGAACTGGTGGCCGGCGAAGTAGATCAGGCCACCGAACAGCAGCAGGTTGACCGTTAGCGGCAGCAGCACGAACAACCGCAGGTTGGGGCTCAGCACCAGTTTCAGGCCTTCACGTAGGTACTGGGGGCCAGAGAGGACAGGGGCTTGCATCTAGTTACTCCGCACAGAAGGAAAACGCGCTGACCTTACCGAGTTTGCCGCGCCGACGAAAGGCGGGTAGCGGGCGGGAAACGGGCTGTAACAAAAGCGTCAGGGGCATGGCTATCGATGAAATCGCAGCATAGACGATGCCTATGAGGTGGATTGTCGAAGGATATTTCCTTAATCTTTGCGACCTCGCTACAGTGCGCTCAACTTTCCGCTTTCTGGGCCTGCGCGTTGTAGCCTTCCCCAAGTGCTGCGTGGGTCCTTTTTAATTTTCCAGCTGGCGCAGCCGGTACACCGATACCGGCCCGCTCGACAGGAGTTCGACATGTCTGAAGTACGTCATTCGCGCGTCATCATTCTCGGTTCCGGCCCTGCCGGTTATAGCGCTGCGGTGTATGCCGCCCGTGCCAACCTCAAGCCGCTGCTGATCACCGGCATGCAGGCCGGTGGCCAGCTGACCACCACCACCGAAGTCGACAACTGGCCGGGCGACCCCCACGGCCTGACCGGCCCGGCGCTGATGCAGCGTATGCAAGAGCATGCCGAGCGTTTCGAAACCGAAATCGTCTTCGACCACATCAATGCTGTCGACCTGGCCAACAAGCCGTTCACCCTGCAGGGTGACAGTGGCAAGTACACCTGCGACGCGCTGATCATCGCCACTGGCGCCAGCGCTCGCTACTTGGGCCTGCCGTCGGAAGAAACCTTCATGGGCAAAGGCGTTTCGGCCTGTGCTACTTGCGACGGTTTTTTCTACCGCAACAAGCCGGTCGCCGTGGTCGGCGGTGGCAACACTGCCGTGGAAGAGGCGCTGTACCTGGCCAACATCGCCAGCAAGGTGACCTTGGTACACCGTCGCGAAACCTTCCGCGCCGAGAAGATTCTGGTCGACAAGCTGAACGCGCGCGTGGCCGAAGGCAAGATCGAGCTCAAGCTCAACGCCACCCTGGACGAAGTGCTGGGTGACAACATGGGCGTGACCGGTGCGCGCCTGAAGAACAACGATGGCAGCAGTGACGAGATCAAGGTCGACGGCGTATTCATCGCCATTGGCCACACCCCGAACACTTCGCTGTTCGAAGGCCAGCTGACCTTGAAGGACGGCTACCTGGTAGTCAATGGCGGCCGTGAAGGCAACGCCACCGCCACCAACGTCGAGGGCGTGTTCGCCGCCGGTGACGTGGCTGACCACGTTTACCGTCAGGCCATTACCTCGGCCGGCGCTGGCTGCATGGCGGCATTGGACGTGGAGCGTTACCTGGACGGGTTGGCCAACGCTTCGTTCTGATCCAGCAAGGCAACAAAAAACCGGCTCAGTGGCCGGTTTTTTGTTGCCTGCGTTCAGCTCACAGGCTCAATCGCATCGACAGGTCTACCGCCTTTACATCCTTGGTCATGGCGCCAATCGAGATGTAGTCCACCCCAGTCTCGGCAATCACCCGCAAGGTCGTTTCGTTTACCCCGCCACTGGCCTCCAGCTTGGCCTTGCCAGCGTTGATACGCACCGCTTCGCGCATTTCGTCCAGGTTGAGCTCGTCGAGCATGATGATGTCTGCACCAGCGGCCAGCGCCTCACGCAGTTCTTCCAGGCTCTCCACCTCGATTTCCACCGGTTTGCCCGGTGCGATGCGGTGCGCCGCCGCCACGGCTTGGGCTACGCCGCCGCTGGCAGCAATATGGTTTTCCTTGATCAGGAAGGCGTCGTACAGGCCGATGCGATGGTTGTCGCAGCCGCCACAGGTCACCGCGTACTTCTGCGCCAAGCGCAGGCCAGGCAGGGTTTTGCGGGTGTCCAGCAGGCGTACCTGGGTGTCTGCCACCAGGTCGGCGAGGAAGCGTGCACGGGTGGCGACCCCCGACAGCATCTGCAAGAAATTCAGCGCGCTGCGCTCACCGCTGAGCAGCGAGCGGGCCGGGCCTTCCAGATGGAACAGCGGCTGATTGGCAGTAGCCCGTTCACCGTCGGCCACCTGCCAGTGCACTGCAACACGCGGGTCGAGCTGGCGGAACACGGCATCGACCCAGGCGGTGCCGGCGATTACGCAATCCTCGCGGGTGATGATGGTGGCCTTGGCCAGGCGCTCGGCCGGGATCAACTGCGCGGTGATATCGCCACTGCCGATGTCCTCCAACAATGCGCGGCGCACGTTGGCTTCAATTTCAGCGGTCAGGTCGGCAAGGCGTAGGTTCGGCATGTTCGGCTCCACAAGCTAGATGCCGGCGATTATAGGGCAGGGGGCTTGCGTGTACAGCCGCCTTGATGATGACCATTGGTCGGGCGTGGTGAGCAGACCGTGCAAAACAGGGTCACTGAACAGCCTGTAAAACGGCGCTGGCAGCTGTACGAAATTTTATCGATAATAGCGACCAGTATTTGGCGTCATAGCTTTGACGATGATAGGCCCGTCCGGGCAAGACACCCTGCAAGGAGTCCAGGATGCAAAAAGAAGGCAAGGTGGTGCCCTTGGCGGCAGCCATCGACCGAGGCGGGCGTGCGCCTCTGCCTTGCCTTCCGGTCTTGCTACTGCAAGTGCGCGACAAGGCTGCTCTGCAGTTGCGTCAGGGTTTGCAGGACTTGTTCGACAACGCCGACGACACCCTTTTCGAAATGGCCGACAAGGCCTTGGACTGCTGTGACCAGAGCCTGTACTTCGAGGCCATGCGCGACTTGCGCCTGAAGCGCAAAAGCATCGAACGTGGTTTTCTCGATACGTTCTACGACACCTTTGCGCGCATTGGCCAGGTCGATCTGCTGGCTCAGCAGGTCGAGCCGGGCAACCTTCGCAGCAAGGCCCAACTGGAGCGGGCTGCCGCCATCGATGGCATGGTGGCGCGGGTGTTGTCACGCGATGGCATTGCCTTGCAGCAGTTGGGCTTGCGTTTGCAGGCGCTGCTCGACCGGCCGCTGTACGAGCCGCACAACCCGTTGGGGCCTGCCGCATTATGCAGTTACTTCCTCGATGCCGGGCGTAACCTTGGGGTTGGCTTGCGGGTCAAGCTGGTGCTGCTCAAGCTGTTCGAGCGCTATGTGCTGCGCGATGCCGATGTGATCTATGGCGAAGCCAACCAACTGCTGGCCGCCGCCGGTGTGCTGCCCGAACTGCAGCCGGCACCGCGGCGGCGGGCTGAAGACCAGCGCATGCGTGCACGGAGGGGGCACGCGAACCTTGGTCAGACGGTGGGCGCGGATGCGGCAGGGCAGGCTTTCTTTGCCTCGGTGCAGGCGCTGCTGGCCCCGGTTCGCGGGCAGTTCGCCCCGCGCTTGCAGGCAGTGTCTGCCGCCCAGCCGATCAGCTGCGCCGACCTGCTCCGGCTGCTATCGCATTTGCAGCACTACGTGCCCGCCACCCACGAGGCCGATGATTTCGAGCTCGGCCAGCAGCTTGAGCAACTGTTGTTGCGGGTCAGCGTGCGCAGTGGCACGCGCCGGCGCCTTGCCGTGGCCGACGAAGACATGATCAACCTGGTTGGCATGCTGTTCGCCTTCATCCACAACGACGACAATCTGCCGGCCAGCCTGCGGGCGCTGATTGCCCGCTTGCACATTCCGCTACTCAAGGTGGCCTTGTTGGACAAGGGGCTGTTCAGCCGGGCGAGCCATCCGGCGCGCCGGCTGCTCAACGAGGTCGCCGGTGCGGCGATTGGCTGGGAATACGGCAGGGAAGGGCAGCGTGACAGCTTGCACTTGCGGGTAGAGCGAATCGTCCAGCGCCTGCTCAATGATTTTGCCGAAGATGTCGGCTTGTTCACCGAGCTGCTCGACGACTTCCTCGCTTTCAACCAGGACGAGCGGCGGCGCAACGAGTTGCTGGAACAACGCACCCGTGATGCCGAAGAAGGCCGAGCCCGGACGCTGCAGGCCAGGCAACAGGTGCAAGATGTGCTCAACCAGCGCCTGCGCGGCCGAGTATTGCCGCAGGTGGTGGTACACATGTTGGTACAGGCCTGGAGCCAGGTGTTGCTGCTGGCTTGGCTGAAACAGGGCGAGAATTCCCAGGAATGGCGCGACGCGTTGCAGACGATGGACACGCTGCTGGCCAGCATCACTGCGCCCCATGAGCCACAAGCCTTGTTGCAGCAGGTGCCGGGCCTGCTCAAGGCGCTGCGTGAGGGCTTGGCCAGCGTGGCCCTGGACGCGCTGGCCACCCGCGAGTTCTTCCTGCAATTGGAGCAGTTGCACCTGCGCGCCTGCGCAGGTGCCCAGGTGCTGCCGAGTGGCGATGGGCAACTTCTGGCTGATGTACGGGTGGCCGAAGACATTGTGCTGGCAATGGCCGAAGAGCCCGCCTGTGTGCCGCTGCAGATCGCCGACGGGCAGGCTGCAGCGTTACACCAGGTTCAGCGCCTGCGCATCGGCACCTGGGTCGAGGCGCTCGATGAAGACGAACCCCTGCGCTGCAAGCTGGTGGCACGTATAAACAGCAGTGACCGGCTGGTGTTCGCCAACCGCACCGGCATGAAAGTGCGCGAATGGAGCAGCACCAGCCTGGCCCAGGCACTGCAGCGGGGCGAAGTGCGCGTGCTGGATGACGGGCTGCTGTTCGAGCGTGCACTGGAGGCCGTGCTCGACGGCTTGCGGCAAGGGCTGGTGCAGTAGCGGCAGCATTACAATCATTCACATGCACACGGTGTTGGCCACAGGGCATACTGTTGTCTTGTTCATGGCGTTTTCAGGATCTGCCCCATGCAATTGGACCGTGCCACTGGCTGGTTCCACGGAATCGGAATCACCCACTGCCCCTCGCCGAACTTCAATGCGCGCCCAGAGGGCGAATCGATTTCCCTGCTGGTGATCCACAACATCAGCTTGCCCCCGGCCTGTTTCGGCACCGGCAAGGTGCAGCAGTTCTTCCAGAACTGTCTGGACCCCGATGAACATCCCTACTTTGCCAGCATCAACCATCTGACAGTGTCGGCGCACCTGTTCGTCGAGCGTGACGGTGCGGTGACCCAGTTCGTATCGTTACGTGACCGTGCCTGGCATGCGGGGGTGTCGAGCTTCGACGGGCGCGAGGGCTGCAATGATTTTTCCATCGGCATCGAACTGGAGGGCACCGACGACCAGCCCTATACCGATGCCCAGTACGCTGTGCTGGAGCAACTTACCCGGCACATCCGCGATGCCTGGCCGGCCATCGACCTGAGCCGCATCCAGGGCCATAGCGACATTGCCCCGCAGCGCAAGACCGACCCCGGCCCGGCCTTCGATTGGCCGCGCTACCGTCAGGCGCTGCAGCACAATGAGGATGAGGCATGAGTTTTCTGGTTTTGTTGCTGGCGCTGTGGGTCGAGAAGTTCTCGGCTTTGCGCCATCAGGTACAGCGCGATGGGTTCTTCCTTGGCGAACTTGTACGCCTTGAGCGCAGCGGTAAGGTGCACCCGTGGTGGACGCTGGCCATTCTGGTCTTGGCGCCGGTCGCGCTGCTGGTATTGCTGCTGCATGTGCTGGAGCCAGTGGCCTATGGCTTGCTGGCCTTGCCGGTGCACCTGCTGGTGCTGATCTACAGCCTGGGCCGTGGCGATGCCAAGGCCTCGATGGGCCCGTTCCGCGATGCCTGGCGGCGGGGCGACGACCAGGCGGCGCTGCATGTGGCCGAGCGTGACCTGGGCCTGGTGGCCGATGAGCCGCACAGCCTGCTGGTACGGGTACAGGGCAACCTGCTGTGGCAGGTGTACCAGGGCTTTTTCGCGGTGATCTTCTGGTATTTCGTGTTGGGCCCCGGTGCGGCGTTGGCTTATCGACTGCTGGCACTGTGTGGCGAACACAGCAAGCAGCCAACGCTCAAGGCGCGTGCTGAGCAGCTGCGGCACATCATGGACTGGCTGCCAGTACGGGTGCTGGCGCTGAGCTTTGCCCTGGTGGGCAACTTCCTCGCCGTGACACGGGTAATGCTGCACGAGGTGCTCAACTGGCACATCAGTGCCGCGCACCTGGTGGCCCGGGTCGGGCGTATTGCCGATGACATTCCAGAGGAAGAAGACAGCCAGCGTGGGCTGGGGCGGCTGGACAGCCTGTGGGAGCTGCTGCTGCGCTGTGCGGTGTTGTGGTATGCCGGGTTCGCGCTGTGGACCGTGCTGGTTTGATTCATGGCCGCCGCCACAAAAACCACGCTCACCTGGATTTCACCAGCCAAACAACTCGCAGGCATTGCGGCTACTGGCCTGCGCCAGCTCTTCTACATCCAAGCCCATCACCTGGGCCAGCGCCCCGGCAATGTCCGGCAAGTGTTCCGGGCTGTTGCGCATCCCTGGGTGCATCACCGGCGCCATATCCGGCGCATCGGTCTCCAGCACCACGCTCTCCAGCGGCAGCCGCGCCAGCGTCTTGCGCAGCCGCAGCGCCTGCGGCCAGGTGCCGGCGCCGCCAAGCCCGAGGCGGAAGCCCAGCTTGATGTACTCACGGGCCTCTTCGTAACTGCCGGCAAACGCATGGATCACCCCCGCCCGCACCGGTTTGTAACGCTTGAGCGTGGCAATTACCTGGGCATGGCTGCGGCGCACATGCAACAGCGCGGGCAGGTCGAAGTCGCAGGCCATTTGCAGTTGCGCTTCGAACAGGCCCTGTTGGCGCGTTTTGTCCAGGTCCTCAAGGTAATAGTCCAGGCCAAACTCGCCCACGGCGCATAGCCGCGGGTCGCCGCGCAGGCGCTCCAGCCATTGGCGTAATTGCGTCAGGTGCTCTGGGCGATGCTCGTCGAGGTACACCGGGTGCAGGCCGAGTGCCGCAAACAGGCGTTCATTGGCGCAGGCCAGGTCCCACACCCGTTGGAAATTTGCCTGATAAACCCCCAGCACCACCATCCGTTCCACCCCGCGTGCCGCCGCGTTGGCCAGCAGGCGCGAGCGGTCGGCGTCGAAGTCGGGGAAGTCCAAGTGAGTGTGGGTGTCGATCAGGCGCATTTTCAGGCCGCTGTGATGCGTTGCTTGAAGGTGCGGCCAACGGCATGCACGCCGGGTTCGTAGCGTTTTTCCTCAATTGCGGCCAGGGCCAGTTCCAGCGCGGTGGCGGCAATCAGGCCATGCTGCTGGGCCATGGCATTGACCGGTAGCGGCAGGAAGTCGAGCAGTTGGTTGTCGCCAAAGGTGCCCAGTTGCAGCTGACGCGAGTCGGCAGGGCGTGCCTGCAGGGTGTCGAACACCCCTTGCAGCAGCACATAGGAGGTGGTCACCAGGGCATCCGGCAAGCCACCCAGGTCTTCGATCAGCTGCTGCATCAGGCGTTGGCCGCACTCGCGGCTGAACGCTTCGCCCTGGTAGCGGCGCACTTCGCCGGCATAACCTTGCAGGGCTTCGTCGAAACCGCCTGCGCGCGCCTGGCTGACCGACAGCTCGGGGCGTGCGCCGATCAAGGCAATGCTGCGTGGGGCCGAATTGAGCAGGCTGGCGGCCAGTTGGCGGCTGGCATCGCGGTCATCGCTGATCACCGAGCAGAAGTGCGCAGGGTCCAGGCGGCGGTCGATGGCGATCACCGGCAGGCCTTTGTCCTGCAAGTCACGGTAGCTGTCATCTTCTGGCGGCAGGCAGCTGGCAACGAACAATGCATCGCATCGGCGCGCACGGAACAGCTGCTGCAGTTGGCGCTCGCTGTCGGGCTGGTCGTCGCTGCTGGCGATCAGCAACTGGTAGCCGCGGGCGCGGGCGCCTTGCTCCAGTTGCTTGGCAATGCGGGCGTAGCTGGGGTTCTCCAGATCCGGGAGAATGAAGCCCAGGGTGCGGGTATGCCGGCTGCGCAGCCCAGCAGCCTGCGGGTTGGGGGTGAAGCCGTGGGCTTCGACCACCGCGCGTACCCGCTCGACAGTACTGTTGCTGATGCGCTGCTGTTCAGCCTTGCCGTTGATGACGTAGCTGGCAGTGGTCACGGACACACCGGCCAGACGGGCGATATCGCTGAGTTTCACCGAATTTTCCTTGTTATTACCGGGGCTGGCTGTAAGGCCGGACCGGGTAGTTTGACCCGGCACGGGCATCACGCGCAGACGACCATTGTCGCAATTGTCCGACAGGATGGGGCTTTTTACCGGGCAGATTATCGAGTAACGTGGCCGCCTGGTCAGGTTAAACGTTTCAGCTGCCGAATTTTCTGCCTCGGCTGCCATCCGTGCAAGGCTGCGGAACTGGCCCTTTATGTGAATTTCACAACAATACTCCAGTACCCGAACGGGAACTGCAAAAGGAGAAGGTCATGCTCGAGCTCGCCAAGGAGCAGATAGCCATGGGCCAGACGGCCGCCGACAAGGCCGAGGCATTGAGCCTGCTGGCGGACCGGCTGGTCGGGGACGGCCTGGTCGGCGAGGGTTACCTGCAAGGGCTGCAAGCCCGCGAGGTGCAGGGCTCGACGTTCCTTGGCCAGGGCATCGCCATCCCCCATGGCACGCCGCAAACCCGTGATCTGGTGTATACCACCGGCGTGCGTCTGCTGCAGTTCCCCGAGGGTGTGGACTGGGGTGACGGGCAAATGGTCTACCTGGCCATCGGTATCGCCGCTCGCTCCGACGAACACCTGCGCCTGCTGCAGCTGCTCACCCGCGCCCTGGGCGAGACCGACCTGGCCGAAGCGCTGCGCCGGGCCAGTTCCGCCGAAGCGCTGCTCAAGCTGCTGCAGGGCGCACCACAGGCACTGGCGCTGGATGCGCAGCTGGTTGGCCTGAACCTGCCGGCTGAAGACTTCGACGAACTGGCCTGGCGCGGTGCCCGCCTGTTGCAACGTGCCGATTGTGTCGACAGCGGCTTTGCCGCCGTATTGCAGCAAGCCGAGCCGCTGCCGCTGGGTGAGGGCCTTTGGTGGCTGCACAGCGAGCGTCAGGTACGTCAGCCGGGCCTGGCGTTCATCACCCCCCAGCAGCCGTTGCGCTATCGCGACCAACCGCTCAACGGTTTGTTCTGCCTGGCGAGCCTAGGCGCCGCTCACCAAGCCTTGCTCGAGCGCCTGTGCGAAGTGCTGATTGAAGGCCGTGGGCAGATGCTCTACCAGGCCACCAGCAGCCGCGCGGTACTGGAAGTGCTGGGCGGCGAAGCGCCGGCGGATTGGCCCAGCGCGCGTATTGTGCTGGCCAACCCTCATGGCCTGCATGCCCGCCCGGCCAAGGTGCTGGCACAGCTGGCCAAAGGCTTTGAAGGGGAAATCCGTGTGCGCCTGGTCGACAGCGCGCAGCCAGCGGTGTCGCTGAAGAGCCTGAGCAAGCTGCTGAGCCTGGGCGCCCGCCGTGGTCAGGTGCTGGAGCTGGTCGCCGAGCCTGGCATCGCCGCCGATGCCTTGCCGGTGCTGCTGGCCGCTATCGAACAAGGCCTTGGCGAAGAGGTTGAACCGCTGCCGCAGAGCGTCACGCCCATGGCCGATCACCCACCCGAAGTGCTGCAGGCCCCAGCCGCCGGCAGCCGTATCCAGGGTGTGGGCGCAGCGCCCGGCATTGCCAGTGGCCCGGCGCATGTCTGTGTCGAGCGTGAGTTCGACTATCCGTTGCGTGGCGAATCCTGCGCCCAGGAGCGGCAGAAGCTGCGCGCAGCCATCGCCAGTGTGAACGGCGAACTGCAGGCGTTGGTGCTGCGCAGCGACAAGGCCATTGGCGAAATTTTCGTCACCCATCAGGAAATGCTTGCCGACCCGGCCCTGACCGACGATATCGAACAGCGCCTGGCCCAGGGCGAAAGCGCTGCGGCCGCCTGGATGGCCGTGATCGAAGCCGCAGCCCGTCAGCAGGAGTCGTTGCACGATGCCCTGCTCGCCGAGCGCGCCGCCGACCTGCGCGACATTGGCCGCCGCGTGCTGGCGCAGCTGTGTGGAGTGCAGGCGCAGGTTGAACCCGAGCAACCCTATGTGTTGGTGATGACTGAAGTCGGCCCGTCCGATGTCGCCCGCCTGGACCCGAACCGGGTTGCCGGCATCGTCACCGCCCAAGGCGGTGCCACGGCCCACAGTGCCATCGTCGCCCGTGCATTGGGCATTCCGGCGGTGGTCGGCGCAGGTGCGTCGATTCTGCTGCTGGAGAGTGGCACGCCGCTGCTGCTCGATGGCCAGCGTGGAGTGGTCAGCGTGGCGCCGCCAGTGGATGAGTTGCAACAGGCGCTGGCCGAGCGCGACCTGCGTGAGCAGCGCCTGCAGGCTGCCTGGGCCAACCGCTTCGAGCCAGCCGTCACCCGTGATGGTCATGCCGTCGAGGTGTTCGCCAACATTGGCGACAGCAACGGCATCGCCAAGGTGGTGGAGCAGGGCGCCGAAGGCGTTGGCCTGCTGCGCACCGAACTGATTTTCATGGCCCACCCTCAAGCGCCGGACGTGGCCACCCAGGAGGCCGAGTACCGCCGTGTGCTTGATGGCCTGGGCGGGCGGCCACTGGTGGTGCGCACCCTCGATGTCGGTGGCGACAAGCCGCTGCCTTACTGGCCCATCGCCGCCGAGGAAAACCCGTTCCTTGGTGTACGTGGCGTACGCCTGACGCTGCAGCGCCCGCAAATCATGGAAGACCAGTTGCGCGCCTTGCTACGGGCCGCCGACCAGCGACCGCTGCGCATCATGTTCCCGATGGTTGGCCAGGTGCACGAATGGCGCGAGGCTCGGGCCATGGTCGAGCGCCTGCGTGCAGAAATCCCGGTCGCCGACCTGCAACTGGGCATCATGGTCGAGGTGCCTTCGGCGGCCCTGCTGGCAGCGCAATTGGCGCGCGAAGTGGACTTCTTCAGCATCGGCACCAATGACCTGACCCAGTACACCTTGGCCATCGACCGTGGCCACCCCAGCCTCTCGGCCCAGGCCGACGGCCTGCACCCGGCAGTATTGACCCTGATCGACATGACGGTGCGTGCCGCCCATGCCCAAGGCAAGTGGGTGGGCGTGTGTGGCGAGCTGGCGGCCGACCCGCAGGCGGTCGCCGTGCTGCTGGGCCTGGACGTGGACGAGCTCAGTGTATCCGCGCGCAGCATCGCCGAAGTCAAGGCACTGGTTCGCCAGGCCGATCACCAGACGGCCCGCGCCCTGGCGCGCGAAGCCTTGCAACAGGACAGCGCTGCGGCAGTTCGCGCGCTGGTGGAGCGTTACTGAATGGCCAAGATCCTCACCCTTACCCTGAACCCGGCGCTGGATATCACCGTCGGCCTGGACACCCTGCGCCCTGGGCAGGTCAACCGTAGTCAAGCGCAGCAAAGTCACGCAGCGGGCAAGGGGCTGAACGTTGCCCAGGTACTGGCCGACCTTGGGCACAGCGTGACCGTCGGCGGTTTCCTCGGGCAGGACAACCTGCAGCCCTTCGAGGCGTTGATCGCCTGGCGCGGCTTTGCCGACTGTTTTGTCCGCGTGCCGGGCGAAACCCGTAGCAACATCAAGCTGGTCGAGGCCGATGGCCGCGTCACCGATATCAACGGCCAGGGCCCGGAGGTCGACGAGGCGGCACGCAGCGCCTTGCTGCGCAGGCTGCAGCAGGTCGCCCCAGGTCATGATGCGGTGGTGGTGGCCGGCAGCCTGCCGCGTGGGATCAGTGCCGACTGGTTCTGCCAGTTGCTCGAACAGCTGAAGGCGCAAGGCCTCAAGGTGGCCCTGGATAGCAGCGGTGAAGCCCTGCGTGCTGGCCTGCAGGCTGCGCCCTGGCTGGTGAAACCCAATACCGAGGAGCTGGGCGAAGTGCTTGGTCTGGCTGTGGATAACCCGGCGCAGCAGCGCGCTGCCGCCGAGCGCCTGCTGGCCGCTGGCGTTGAGCACGTGGTGGTCTCTGCAGGGGAGCAGGGCGTCAGCTGGTTCCGCCGCGATCTGGCCGTGCATGCCTGCCCGCCCAAGGTGCGGGTCGCCAGCACGGTGGGGGCGGGGGATTCGCTGGTGGCCGGCATGGTTCATGGCCTGCTGCAGGGCGAGGCCCCCGCGCAGACCTTGATTCGTGCCACTGCAATTGCCGCCCAGGCCGTCACCCAGGTTGGCTTCGGCATCCGTGACCGCGAGCAACTGGAACGTCTGGAAGCCGCCGTGCAACTGACAGAACAACAAGAGGGTTGCCGATGAACATTGCCATTGTCACCGCCTGCCCCAACGGCCAGGTATCGAGTGTGCTGAGCGCGCGCCTGCTGGCTGCCGCTGCCCAGCGACGTGGTTGGAGCACCAGCGTCGAAGTGCTGGATGCCGAGCACCCTGAGCGGCAACTGAGTGCGGCACAGATCGCCGAGGCCGACTGGGTGCTGGTGGTCAGCACCGGCCCGGTGGACCTGGCCCGCTTCGTCGGCAAGCGCCTATACAAGAGTACGCCGTCCCAGGCCTTGGCTGATCGCGAGGGCTTCCTCGACGAAGCGGCCGCCAACGCCCAACTGCTGACCGCATTGCCAGACACCCCGGCCGCAGCTGGCAGCGGCGCTGCTCGTATCGTTGCCGTCACTGCCTGCCCGACCGGCGTTGCGCACACCTTCATGGCTGCAGAAGCTTTGCAGCAAGCCGCACAGCAACTGGGATACCAGCTCACCGTCGAGACCCAGGGCTCGGTCGGTGCGCGCAACCCGTTGTCCGCCGAAGCCATCGCTGCAGCAGACGTGGTGTTGCTGGCCGCCGACATCGAAGTACCCACCGCGCGTTTCGCCGGCAAGCGTATTTACCGCTGCGGCACCGGCATCGCCCTCAAGCAGGCCCGCGCCACGCTGGACAAAGCCTTGGCCGAAGCCAAGGTGGAAAACAGTGCAGAGGCTGCGGCGGCCAGCACGGCAGCCAAAGGCGAGAAGAGTGGGGTATACAAGCACCTGCTCACTGGCGTGTCGTTCATGCTGCCGATGGTGGTGGCCGGTGGCCTGCTGATTGCCCTGTCGTTCGTGTTCGGCATCGAGGCCTACAAACAGCCGGGCACCTTGCCGGCGGCGTTGATGCAGATTGGCGGCGAGGCTGCGTTCAAGCTGATGGTGCCTTTGCTGGCCGGTTACATCGCCTGGTCCATTGCCGACCGACCGGGGTTGGCCCCAGGCATGATCGGCGGTTTGCTGGCCAGCACCCTGGGGGCTGGTTTCATTGGTGGCATCGTCGCGGGTTTTCTTGCCGGTTACAGCGCCAAGGCCATTGCCCGTTGGGCGCGCTTGCCGAGCAGCCTGGAAGCGCTCAAGCCGATTTTGATCATTCCACTGCTGGCCAGCCTGTTCACCGGCCTGGTGATGATCTACGTGGTTGGCCAGCCGGTAGCGGCGATGCTCGAAGGCCTTACGCACTTCCTCGACAGCATGGGCACCACCAATGCCATTCTGCTGGGGCTGTTGCTGGGCGGCATGATGTGCGTCGACCTTGGCGGGCCGATCAACAAGGCCGCCTATGCCTTCTCGGTGGGGCTGTTGGCTTCGTCGAGCTACGCGCCGATGGCGGCGACCATGGCCGCTGGCATGGTGCCGCCGATCGGCCTGGGTATTGCCACCTTCCTGGCCCGGCGCAAGTTCGCCCAGAGCGAGCGTGAGGCGGGCAAGGCGGCACTGGCGCTGGGCTTGTGCTTTATCTCCGAGGGGGCTATCCCGTTTGCCGCCAAGGACCCGCTGCGGGTGATCCCGGCCAGTATCGTCGGCGGTGCGCTGACCGGTGCATTGTCGATGTACTTTGGCTGCAAGCTGATGGCGCCCCATGGCGGCTTGTTCGTGCTGTTGATCCCCAATGCGATCAACCATGCGCTGCTGTACTTGCTGGCGATCGTGGCGGGCAGCCTGTTGACGGCGGTGGTGTATGCGGTGATCAAGAAGAGCGAGCAGGTGGAGCTGGCGGTGGCGCCGGTTAAAAGTGCCTGAGCTGACCCCGTCCTGTGGCAGAGGCCTTGTGTCGCGAAAGGGCTGCATGGCAGCCCCAGATTTCAGCTTCGCCGCATAGATTGCTGGGGCCGCTTTGCGGCCCTTTCGCGACACAAGGCCGCTCCCACTAAGCCCGATTTGACCTGTCAGCGCCCATGTTTCTTGCGTAACGGCACCAACAGATCACCCAGCCCGTTGTGGTCGATCTCATGCATCAACGCCAGTAACCCACCCAGTTCTCCCGCCGGGAAACCCTTGCGCGCGAACCACGCCAGGTAGTCCCCCGGCAGGTCGGCAATGATTCGCCCTTGGTACTTGCCGAACGGCATGCTGCGGGTCACCAGCAGTTCGAGGGTTTCCGGCTTCATCTACGGCGCACCTGGTTGTTCAAAAGCGCCGACCATACTGCAATCTGCACGAAGCCCCAAGCGGCAATCATGCAGAACGCCGTTGCCAGTCCGCGTCATTTGTTTTGTAACTATATGAATAATAAGCGTTTTTCTTTATCTGGCAGCATGGCACGAACGCTGCACCTGTGTAGATGACTATCACCTGCCAAGGAGTTCGACCATGAGCAACCCCAACAAAGACGTGATTGACGTGCTCAACGACCTGATCGAGTACAGCAAGGATGGCGAGAAGGGCTTCAAGGCCTCGGCCGATGATGTGAAGAACGCCGAGCTGAAAGCGTTCTTCGTCCAGCGTGCCGGCGAGTGCGCCAACGCGGCCGGTGAACTGCAGAGCGAAGTGCGCCGCCTGGGCGGCGACCCGGAAACCTCCACCAGCATCAGCGGCGACCTGCACCGCGGCTGGGTCAACCTCAAGTCGATGGTTACCGGCAAGGACGAAGAAGCGGTGCTGAACGAAGTGGAGCGCGGTGAAGACCACGCCCTCAAAGCCTACAAGGAAGCCCGCGAAAAACTGGTGAAGCTGGGCCGCACTGCCAGCGACACGACCTACAGCCTGGTGGAAAAACAGCTGCAAGGCGTGCAGCGCAACCATGACCAGGTCAAAGCCCTGCGCGACTCCGCCCGCGCCCGTTCCTAATCGGCCGGGCTCTCTACCCGGTTGCGGCCTTTGGCTTTGGCCCGGTAGAGCGCTTCATCCGCGGCACCCAGCACCCTGCTCAGGTCATGCTGGGTGCCGGACAGGCCGATGCCAATGCTCACCGTAACCGCGTGGGCATCATCGGCAAACGGCGCCAGCGCCTCGACGCTCGCACGGATGCGTTCAGCCAGCAGCTGCGCACCGGCCAGGTCGGTTTCTGGCAGCACCACCTGAAACTCCTCCCCTCCATAGCGCGCAGCCAGGTCCGCCGGGCGACGGATACATGCCTCGATAGTCTTGGCCACTTCGCGCAGGGCGTGGTCGCCACCGGCGTGGCCATGGCGTTGGTTGAATGCCTTGAAATGGTCCACATCGACCATCAGCACCGCCAGTGGCTTGCGGTTACGTTGGGCGCGCGCCCATTCCTGGCGCAACACCTGATCCAGTCGGCGGCGGTTGGCCAGGCCCGTCAGGCTGTCAGTGGCCGCCAGCGTGGCCAGGCCTTCTTCGGCTTCGTGGCGGCGGCGCAATTCACGGCCCAGCAGCAGCGTCAGCCAGAGAATGCCCACGCACAGCACCCCGGTGGCGACGCTGACCAGAATTGCGGTGCGGCGCCAGGATTGAAACACCTCGTCGGCCGAGTGCACCACCAACACGATCAGGGGCAATTGCGCGACACGGGCGAAGGTATACATGCGCGGTTTGCCGCTGCCGCCGGAGCGGGCGGTGAAGCTGCCGCTGCGTTCACTGAGGATGCGCTTGAAGTTGGGCCGTTCGGCGTAGTTGCTGCCGATCAGCGGGTCGTGCACGCGGGAGGGCTGGCGGGCGAGCAACTGCCCGTCGGTATTGAACAGGTTGATGCTGCTGTCATCCCCGATGTCCAGGCGCTGGAACAGTTCACTGAAGTACGACAGGCGCAGCGCACCCGCCGCCAACCCGGCGAACTCGCCATTGGGGCCGGAGATACGCCGGCTGAAACTGATGCACCAGTCCAGGTCGCCGAGCTTGGCCTTGAACGGCGGGCCTACCAGCAGGCCGAGGTTGGCATTGTGCTGGTGAGCCTTGAACACCCCGGTGTCGCCGAAGTTGGCCTTGCGCGGCACGCTGCTGGTGGAATCGCCGACGACGTTGCCTTGTTTGTCCAGCCACAGCACGTCACCGCGCTTGCGGTCGACGAACGCTTCATTGAACAGCAGGCGCTGGCGCAGTGGGCCAGGAGTTTGCGCCAGCTCCTTGCGCCCGACGGCCCAGATCAGGCCTTGCAGCGACTGGTCGTACAGTTCGGCGTTGCGCAGGATGTCGCTTTCGATCAGCTGGACGATGTTGTTCGACGCGCGCACCGCCGACAGCTCGACGCTGTCGCGCTCGCGGGCCAGCAGGTAGCTGACGATAGCCACGATGGCGAGCACGGCAAGGCAACTGCCCAGGTTGAGGATCAGTTCGGGGTGCGACCTGTAGACTGGGAAACGCGGGGATTGGGTGGGCATGCTCGCTACTGCGTGGGCAGGGCCATTCGCGGCGGCAATATTCTAGGGAAGCAGAGATTGTCGGACAAGATTTGTCCGACGGAATCACGCAGAGCTGTATTTCGGCTTCACGCCGAACCCTGTGGGAGCGGGTTTACCCGCGAAGAATCCACCGCGGTGCTTGGCACCGGCTTCGCCGGTGTTCGCGGGTGAACCCGCTCCCACAGAGTCATATGTATTGTTTACAAACGGCGATCAGAACACGTTAAGCGGGTAATCCACGATCACGCGTACTTCGTCGTTGTCGCTGTTGCTGTCGATCGACGCATAACCCTGGCTGCCACGGTGGGTGGCGTAGCGCACCAGTACCGACAGGTCCTTCAGGTCACCCGCCTGGAACACGTACTTCACGTCCAGGTCGCGTTCCCAGTGCATGGCGTTCTTGCCATCTTCCCGGTAGTAGTCGTAATGCGTGGTGTCCTGGGTGTCCTGGGTGGCCTTGGTCAGGTCGGCTTCACCGCGCGAGTACGACAGCGAAGTGGTCAGGCCTGGCACGCCGACACCGGCGAAGTCATAGTCGTACTGCAGCTTCCACGAGCGCTCGTTCGGCGCGTTGAAGTCCGAGTACATGCGCGAGTTGTCCAGGTACACGCTGTCGCCCAGGTTGATGTAGTCGAACGGCGTGTTGCCGTTCACGCGCTGGTAGGCGGCGGTGATGCTGTGGAACCCGGCGTTGACGGTGAAGTGCACGCTGTAGGTGTTGTTGTCGATCTTGCCCAGCAGGGCCTGGCCGGTGTCCTGGGTGTGGTAGAAGTGCACGCCCGGGTTCAGGCTGACCAGGTCGTTGACCACGTAGGTGTAGTCGAAGTCAGCGTAGTACTGGTTCCAGATGTCCTTCAGCTCGGCGGCGTACAGGTTGGCGGTGATGTTCTCGGTACCGCTCCACGATGCGCCGGCCCAGTTCAGGTGCTTGCTCTTGTCGTGCTCGTCCAGCGACCCGTAGTAGGTGTCGATGCGGCGGTGGCCGCTCTGGTTGTAGGGGTGGGTGAAGCTCACCTGGCCGCCTTCGAGCAGCAGGCCGTCGATGCTGGTGTTGGTCAGGCTCACACCACGGAAGGTTTGCGGCAGCATGCGGGTTTCGCCGCCGGCGATCACCGGGTTGGTGAGGAACAGGTCACCAGCTTTCAGTTCGGTGTCGAAGGCCTTGAGCTTGACCGCAGCGCCAGCCGTGGAGAACGAGTGCGGGGCAGCCCCCAGTTCGCCGTCGTCCTTGATGTGCTCAGGCAGGATACTGGTGCCGGCATGGCCGCCACCGCCGTCGAGCTTCAGGCCCAACATGGCATGGGCGTCCAGGCCAAAGCCGATGACACCGGGGGTGTAACCCGACTCGAAGCGCGCAACCGCGCCCTGGCCCCATTCGCGGGTGTCGCGCACGCCAGCGTTGTGGTTGTCGCGGTTGAAGTAGGCATTACGAAAATGCAGGTTGAAGGACGACCCTTCGATGAAGCCATCAGCCTTGTCTTCATCTGCCTGGGCGGCGAAAGGGATCGTTGCAGTCAACGCAATGAAAAGCGGGGTAAAACGAAACGCGGAAGGCACCGGTACTAGCTCCTTTGGTCTGACGGTGGGGCAGTTTTTATTTTTGAATGTGCGTCTTTTTTATAGGATGACGTTACAGCCGGGCTGAGAGTTAAAGCACATAAAAAAAGCCGCTGATTGGCAGCGGCTTTAAAAGGCTAACATATCGGCACCGGTGGTGCCCATGGCGTAGCCAAGGGAAAACGGGAGCAGTGACAGCGCGTGATCAGCTGTCGGCATTGGCATCGACAGAAACTTTGGAAGCTGTCTGTTTTGCGTCTTTGGCGGCGTCTGCCTTATTTGCGGCTACCGCGTCGCGGGCCTCTTGATGGACAGCGGCGAACTCAGCATTACGGGCGACGAAAGCCTGGGATTCTTCGGCCATGGCCAGGGGCGACAACAACAGGGAAGACAGGACGAAGACGCTGGCAATACCCATACTGTTGGACATTTGAAACTACCTTCTTGCGGTGCAAGTGCTAATGAGGACGGGGGTAAAGTTAGCCCTTTCAATGCACTTGAAACAGAGCGAAGTGCGATAAGCACTGTTGCGCAAAAG
Source organism: Pseudomonas sp. NBRC 111140 (assembly GCF_001320885.1). Lineage (NCBI taxonomy): Bacteria > Pseudomonadati > Pseudomonadota > Gammaproteobacteria > Pseudomonadales > Pseudomonadaceae > Pseudomonas > Pseudomonas sp. NBRC 111140. Next base: position 23,236 of record NZ_BCBQ01000040.1, on the reverse strand, counting down.
GTAACGATCCATGAGAAAGCAATAGTACTTTCGCCGCAAACCCCCGTCCTAGACGCGGTCCCTGTGGGTGGGTAACTGGATACCGAAGGTATTGGCCCCCGCTGCACTGCGTACAAACACCTCCCCACCATGCATCAGCGCGATCGCCTTGACGATCGCCAAGCCCAACCCATGGTTGCCACCACCACTGTTGCTGCGTGCAGCATCCACCCGGTAGAAACGTTCGAACAGTAACGGCAGGTGCTCATCATCAATTGCCGGCCCCGGGTTACTCACGGCAATGCTGACCTGTTCCGGCCCGGCATCGATCTGCACCTGGATCACCTGGTGTGGTGCGGTGTGCTGCACGGCGTTGTTCAGCAGGTTGATCAGCGCCCGGCGCAGCTGGGCTTTTTCAATCGGCGCCTGGGCGTCGCCGGTCACGCTCACGCTGACCTGCGCGTCTTCGAGGATGTAATCCAGGTAGTCGAGGGTGGTCGCTACTTCCTCGGCCAGCGAGGCCTGGGTCAGGGCGGTGGCCTTGCTGCCTTGATCGGCGCTGGCCAGGAACAGCATGTCGTTGATGATGCTGCGCAGGCGCTCCAGCTCTTCCAGGTTCGATTGCAGCACTTCGAAGTAGTGCTCGGCGCTGCGGCCACGGGTCAGCGCCACCTGGGTCTGGCCGATCAGGTTGGTCAGCGGCGAACGCAGTTCGTGGGCTACGTCGGCGTTGAACGCTTCCAGCCGCGAATAGGCCTGGCTGACGCGGTCGAGCGCAGCGTTGAAGGCGCCGGCAAACTGCGCCAGCTCCGGGGCCAGCGCGTGGGTCTGCAAGCGCCCGTCCAGGCGAGGTGGCGCCAGTGCCTGGGCCTCGTTGGACAACGCCAGCAGCGGCCGCAGGCCGATGCGCGCCACCCAGTAGCCCAGCACTGAAGCCAGCAGCACGCCAAGCACGGCCAGCCCGACAATCGCCACCAGCAGGCTGTGCTGTGCCTGCCAGAAGGTTTCGGTGTCAATGCCGATCAGAAAACACAACGCCGGCCGCTCGCCCAGCGCCGGCAGTTCGCTGACCAGTACTTTGTACGGGTAGGGCCGGTCAGGCAGACGCAGGTCGCGCATGCCTTGCGGCCCTTCGGCGAAGGCACGCACCAGCTCGCTGGGGTGGCCGTATTCATAGGCCGGGTTGCTGCTGACCACCCAGAAGCGAATGCGCTTGTCCTCTTCGCTAAGCAGGTTGAGCTTGTTGTTGATCTTGGCCCAGTGGTCGGGTGTGCCATAGCGGTTGAGGGTGGATTCGAGCACGCTGAAGCGCGCATCCAGCTCCGCCTGTGGCAGCAAGTCGAGGCTGCGATCGACCTGGCGGTACAGCGCCGAGCCGATCAGCACGAACACACCCAGCGCCACCAGGATGAACAACGCCGACAGGCGCAGCGCGATGGAGTTACCCCGCACGGTTTTCCAGGACATAGCCCATGCCTCGGATGGTGTGCAGCAACTTGTTGTCGAAAGGCCCGTCGAGTTTCGCGCGCAGGCGCTTGATCGCCACTTCCACGACGTTGGCATCGCTGTCGAAGTTGATGTCCCAGACCAGCTCGGCAATCGCCGTCTTCGACAGGATTTCACCCTGCCGCCGGGCCAGCACGCTCAATAACGAGAACTCCTTGGCCGTCAGGTCCAGGCGTTGACCGGCGCGAGTGGCCTTGCGCGCCATCAGGTCGATCCACAGGTCTGCCACCTGCACCTGCAGCGGTTCGTGGCTGCTGCTGCGCCGAGTCAGGGCCTGCAGGCGGGCGACCAGTTCGAGGAACGAGAACGGCTTGCCCAGGTAATCGTCAGCGCCCTCACGCAGCCCATGGATGCGGTCTTCGACACGCTCGCGGGCGGTCAGCATGATCACCGGCGTTTGCTTGCGAGCGCGCAAGGCGCGCAGCACGCCATAACCGTCCAGGCCTGGCAGCATCACATCCAGCACGATTACCGCGTAGTCACCCTCCAGGGCCAGGTGCAGGCCATCGATGCCGTCCCGCGCCAGGTCCACGGTAAAGCCCTGTTCGCTCAGGCCGCGATGCAGGTAGTCGGCGGTTTTTTCTTCGTCTTCGATGATCAGCACACGCATGGTCTTGTCCTAACTGGCACTTGGCGCTGCCGTTCGGGCAGCCTGGCGGCGGTGGAACAGGCGCTCCAGGGCCAAGTATATGACCGGGGTGGTGAACAGCGTCAGCGCCTGGCTCACCAGCAGGCCGCCGACTACCGCAATGCCCAGCGGTTGGCGCAGCTCGGCCCCAGTACCAAAACCGAACATCAGCGGCACGGCGCCGAGCAAGGCTGCCAGGGTGGTCATGATGATCGGCCGGAAGCGCGTCAGGCACGCCTGGTGAATCGCCTGTTCAGGTGTCAGGCCGTGATGGCGCTGCGCTTCGAGGGCGAAGTCGATCAGCAGGATGCCGTTTTTCTTGACGATACCGATCAGCAGCACCACACCAATCAGCCCCATGATGCTGAAGTCCTGGCCCATGGCCCACAGCAAAATCAGCGCACCCAGGCCGGCCGAGGGCAGGGTGGAGATGATCGTCAGCGGGTGGACGAAGCTTTCGTACAGCACACCGAGAATGATGTACACCGCCACCAGTGCCGCCAGAATCAGCCAAGGCTGGCTCGACAGCGAACTCTGGAATGCCTGCGCCGCACCCTGGAAGTTGCCGCTGATCGAGTCGGGCATGCCCAGTTCGCGCTGGGTGCGATCAAGGATGCTTACCGCATCGCCCAAGGCCACGCCTGGCGCCAGGTTGAACGACAGGTTGGCGGCTGGGAACAGGCCATCGTGGCTGATCGACAGGGGCCCGGTGCTGGGCGGTGCCACGTGGGCCACGGCCGACAGTGGCACCATTTGGCTGGTCAGCGGCGAGCGCAGGTAGAAGTAGTTGAGGCTTTCGGCCTTGCCGCGCTGGCGCGCGTCCAGTTCCAGGATCACCTTGTACTGGTTGGTCTCGGTCTGGAATTCGCTGATCTGCCGCTGGCCGAAGGCGTCGTACAGGGCCTGGTCGACGTCGGTGGTGGTCAGGCCGAAACGTGCTGCGGCCTGGCGGTCGATATCGATGCGGGTGACACTGGCGCCCAACTGCAGGTCATTGGACAAGTCGCGGAACGCCGGGTTTTCCCGCAGGCGGTCGGTCAGGCGCTGGGTCCACAGGTTAAGCGCGTCGCCATCGTTGCTCTTGAGCACATACTGGTACTGGGTGCGCGAGGGCCCGGAGCTGAGGTTGATGTCCTGACCGGCGCGCATGTACAGCACGATGCCCGGTACCTGGGCTAGCTTGGGCCGCAGCCGGTCGATCAGTTCGCTGGCCGAGACATCGCGTTCGCCGCGCGGCTTGAGGGCGATCCAGAAGCGGCCGTTGGCGATGGTCTGGTTGCTGCCGGTAACGCCCACCGAATGGGAGAACGCACGCACCGCAGGGTCTGCGCCGATGATTTTGGCCAGTGCCTGGTGCTTCTCGATCATCGACGGGTATGACACATCCGCCGCCGCTTCGCTGGTGCCCAGGATGAAGCCGGTGTCCTGCAGGGGGAAGAAGCCCTTGGGGATGCCCACGTAACCTGCCACCGCCAGCGCCAGGGTCACACCGAATACACCGAGGGTCAGGCGCTGGTGGGCGAGGGCCCGGTTCAAGCCTTTTTCATACCACTTGACCAGGCGCTCGCCAAACCCACCCTTGTGCTCGCCGGGCGGGCGGCGCATGAACAGTGCGCACAGGGTTGGCGCCAAGGTCAACGAGACCACCACCGAAATCAAAATGGTGGCGGTGGCAGTGAGGGCGAATTCCTTGAACAGCCTGCCGACCACACCGCCCATGAACAGCAGCGGGATGAACGCGGCAATCAGCGAGAAACTGATCGACACCACGGTAAAGCCGATTTCCCCAGCGCCCTTGAGCGCCGCCGTGCGGCTGTCGTCGCCGGCCTCCAGGTGACGATGGATGTTCTCCACCACCACGATGGCATCATCCACCACGAAGCCCACCGAGATGACGATGGCCACCAGGGTGAGGTTGTTCAGGCTGAAACCCAGTACGTACATCAGCGCGCAGCTGGCGATCAGCGATACACCGAGCACGCTGGACACCACCATTGTCGCCGACCACTGGCGCAGGAACAGCGCCATGACCCCGATCACCAAGGCCACTGCGATCATCAGGGTCAGCTCCACTTCGTGCAGCGAGGCGCGGATGGTCTGGGTGCGGTCCTGCAGCACCGACACCTCGACCGAGGCCGGCAGCATCTCTTGCAGCTTGGGCAGGGCGGCCAGTACCCGGTCCACCGTATCGACGATGTTGGCCCCTGGCTGGCGGAAGATCACCAGGTTCAGCCCCGGCTGGTCACCGGACCAGGCTTTGACATAGGCGTTTTCGGCACCGTTGATCACCTTGGCCACGTCCTTCAGGTGCACGGGGGCGCCGTCGCGGTACGAGACGATCAGTTGCGCGTAGTCCTCGGGGTGGAACAGCTGGTCGTTGGCGGCGATGGTCGACACGCTGTGCTCGCCGTAGAGCGCGCCCTTGGCCAGGTTCAGGCTGGTTTGCTGGATGGCCTGGCGCAGGTCGGCCAGGGTCAGGCCGATGGCGGCCAGTTTTTCGGGCTGCGCCTGCACGCGGATGGCCGGGCGTAATTGGCCGGTGATGTTGATCAGGCCCACCCCTTCGATCTGGCTCAGTTGGCGGGCCAGCAGGGTTTCGGCGTAGTCGCTGAGCTCGTTGCCGGGCATTTGGTCGGAACTGACCGTCATTACCAGCACCGGGCTGTCGGCTGGGTTGACCTTGCGCCAGGTCGGCGGGTTGGGCAGGTCTTGCGGCAGGCGCGCAGTGGCGGTGTTGATCGCTGCCTGTACTTCCTGGGCGGCAGTGTCGATGTTCTTGTCCAGGGTGAACTGCAAGATCAGGGTGGTCGAGCCCAGCGCACTGCTGCTGGTCATCTGGGTCATGCCGGGGATGGCGCTGAACTGCACTTCCAGGGGCGTGGCGACCGACGAGGCCATGGTTTCCGGGCTGGCGCCGGGCAGTTGGGCCGTGACCTGGATGGTCGGGAAGTCTGCCTCGGGCAGTGGCGCCACCGGCAGGCGCGGGAAGGCGATGGCCCCCAGCAGCACCAGGGCGAAGGTCAGCAGCAAGGTGGCGATGGGATGGTCGATGCACCAGGCCGAAACACCGTTGCGCGTGTTCATGGCTGGCTCCGGCGATCCGCCATTTCCGACGGCACGGGGGCGTCATGGGTGATCTCGACCCGTGAGCCCGGCTTGAGCCGCGACTGGCCATCGAGCACCAGGCGCTCGCCCGGCTTGACCCCGGCTATGATGTTCAGCCCGCTGTCCTGGTACAGCACCTTGACCGGCACGCTGGTGACCTTGTCGCCGTCCAGGCGGTAGACGAAGTGCCCGTCGACGCCGCGTTGCACCACGGGCGGCGGCACCACCAGGGCGTTTTCTTCCACAGCTGTGCGCAGGCGAATGGTGACCAACTGGCCTGGCCACAGGCGGCCGTCCTTGTTGTCGAACTCGGCTTTTACCCGCACGGTGCCGGTGGTGGCGGAAATCTGGTTGTCGATCAGTGCCAGATGGCCTTCGCCGAGCAGGCTGCGTTCGCCATCGGCGTCCATATAGGCCTGCACCAGCGCCGGGGTTGGCGCCTTCAGCAGGCTCTGCAGGGTTGGCAGCATTTGCTGTGGCAGGGCGAATTCGACGGCGATCGGGTCGATCTGGGTGACGCTGAACAGCCCTTGGGTATCGCTGGTGCGCACCAGGTTGCCAGGGTCGACGTTGCGGATGCCGACGCGCCCGGTGACCGGCGAGCGGATCTGCGTGTAGGAGAGTTGCACCTCGGCGTTGGCGATGGCGGCCTGGTTGCCCTTGACCGTGGCCTGCAACTGGTTGACCAGCGCCTGTTGCTGGTCAAGGGTCTGCTTGGACACGCCGTCATCGCTGCTGAGCAGGCGGTAGCGCTTGAGGTCGACGCCGGCCACCTGGATCTGAGCCTGGCTTTGGCCGAGCTGGGCGCGGGCCTGGTCGAGGCTGGCGCGGATGCTGCGATCATCGAGGGTGGCGAGCAGGTCGCCCTCCTTGACCCACTGACCTTCCTTGACCAGCACTTGCGTGAGTATCCCCTCGACTTGCGGCCTGACCTCGACGCTGTGCAACGACAGCACCGAGCCGATGGCGCTGGCATAGCGCGGCACGTCTTGCTGGGCAACGCTGACAACGCGCACAGGGATGGCGGTTTGTGCGCGGGCGGCCGGTTCGGGTTGGCGCTGGCCGAACCAGATGCCCGCTACCACCAGGACCAGAAGCGCCAAGGCGGCGAGGATGACTGAGCGGGACGGACGTCGCATCGGTGCGGGCACCTTGACCAGGTAGGAGGGAACGGTTGTCGGTACTCAATCTTATAGCCCCCCTACCGGGTCGGCAGCGTGACCGCTGGCTGACAGCGCTGTCAGTTTCGCCTGCCGCAGAATACGATTCCGTGTAGGAGCGGCCTTGTGTCGCGATCGGGCCGCGAAGCGGCCCCGGCAATCTATGGGGTAACGCCGAAATCCGGGGGCTGCTTCGCAGCCCGATCGCGACACAAGGCCGCTCCTACAAGGGGGGCGTGCGTCTTGGCTAGAAACCGATAAAGGCGTAGTACAGCGGGGTTTCGTTGGTCGTGCGCAAACCAAGCCCCTGCAAGCTCCCCGTCAGCGCTTCATCCTGCACATGCAAGGTCCACTGCGCGGCGTCATCTCCCTGCACCTGCGCCAGGGCCGTGGCAAACGCCCCCATGTCTGGCAGGTACGCGGTAAACCCATTGCCCTTGAGCGCACTGGTCGTCATGCCCAGTGCCTGGCACACCGCCACCTTGATGGCAATGTCGTCGCGGTCGGCCTGGCGCGAGGCTTGTACCAGCGCCTTTAGCTCGGCGTCGACCAACTGCGTGCCATGGATTAGCTCCGGGCCCTGTTGCCAGGCCTCCGGCGGGCAGTCCTTGGTGTCCGGGCGTAGCGGAATATGGGGGTTGATTTCCACCGGATAGATGCGACAGACCAGCGGGCGTTGGTCATAGATGGTGCACAGGTCGTTGTCGTCGAGGTTGCGGCAACGCCCAGGGTTGAATGCGGCAAAGGTCACCGAAACGCGTGCCTCGCCGTCGCCGCACTGCACCGGATGGGAACGGCGCAGCACATGATCACGCTGCTCCAGCGGCATACCGGGGCCGTCGGTCACGAAGGCTTCGATCAGCACGATCACCTGGCCTGCATCCTGCGCCCAGCGGCGCGCTTCGGCCAGGGTCAAAGGTACATGGTGCCCGGTGCAGCATTTGCCGCAGCCGGTACAGCCGAAACGCAAGCTGTCGGTCACTTGGCTTCCGGGCTCCATTCGCTGACGAAGGCACGCTGGTGCTGGCGGTCGTACAGGCACAGTTCGGTGCCGGTGCGCTTCTGCATGTGCTTTTGCGGGTACACGCCTTCAATGAGCAGGGCACTCATGGCCACCTGGTCATCGAACTCGGCGGGCTTGCCGCGGGCGTGGGCGTCCTTGAACTGGCTGGCGGCCAAGCAGGCTTTTAGCATCTGCTGGCGCTGCTCGTTCCAGGCCTGGCTGCTTGAGGCCTGGGCAATACCGCTGAAGAGGGCACAGCTGATCAGGATGGCGCTGAAAAACTTCATACGTGATTCCGGCAATTTTCTTGCGAAGGGCGCAAATTATGCCCGACTCACCCCCGACGGCAAGCCGGGGAGATTGTCTCTGAATATATCAGTGCTCGGCGAATACCACGGTACGCGCGGCCACCACCAGACAATCGGTCAGTTCCGGTGAAGAGAACTTGGTAAGGATGGCATTGGCCCCGGCCTGGGTCGCCTTTTCGCTGCTCATGGCACTGTCCAGCGAGGTGTGCAGCAGCACGTACAGGTGCTGGAAGTCGGGTGTTTCACGCAGGGTACGGGTGAAGGCGTAGCCGTCCATTTCGCTCATTTCGATATCGGAGACGATGATGTTGATCTCCTGCGCGGTGCCCTGCAGCTCCAGCAGCACGTTGATGGCATCCTTGGCGCTGCGTGCGGTGTGGCACTCTATGCCCAGGTTGCGAAGGGTGTGCACCGACTGCTGCAGGGCCACCTGGCTGTCGTCCACCACCAGGATGTTGGCGGCGGCCAGCAGGCTTGCGTCTTCTTCGCTCAAGGTGCCGTGCGCAGGCTCCGCCACGGGCGGGGCGATGGCGTGAATGACCTTCTCGATGTCCAGCACCTGCACCAGGGTGTTGTCGACGCGGGTCACGCCGGTGATGAACGAGCGGTTGCCCGAGGCATAGGGCGGCGGTTTGATGTCGGTGCTCAGGCAATGCACGATGCGGCTGACCGCCTGCACATGCAGGCCCTGGCGCGAGCGGCTGATCTCGGTGACGATCAGGCAGCCACCCTGCGGGTCGGCCAGTGGTTGTTCACCGATGGCGCGGGACAGGTCGATGACCGACAGCGAATGGCCGCGCAGGGTTGCCACACCTTTCACATGGGGGTGCGACTCGGGCAGCTTGGTCAGAGACGGGCAGGGAATGATCTCGCTGACCTTGAGCAAGTTGATTGCCATCAGCTTGCCGCTGCGCAGGGTGAACAGCAGCAGGGACAGCGAGTCCGCGCGGGCATTTTGCGTGGCCATGGTGACCTTCGGTGGGGAACAGGGAATAACCGGTTATCGGCCTGTTTGGGTTGGGCTTTAGGGTTGGTGGGATTGTCTTGAGTTTTGTGTTGTTGGGGCGGCGCTCGGTCGCCCCAACAACACAAAACTCAAGGCATGCACTACCGTTCGCGGAGGGCCTCCTTGGCCCGGTTCAGCGGCTTGATCAGGTAATCGAGGATGGTCTTCTCACCGGTGCGGATATCCACCGTGGCAATCATCCCCGGCACGATCGCGAAATGCTTGCCGGCCTTGTTCTGCAAGCTGTCCTGCTCGGTGCGGATGAACACGCGGTAGTAGTAGATCTCCGGCTTCACCTCATCCTGCAGGGTATCCGGCGAAATCCCCACCACCTTGCCATCCAGCCCGCCATACACCGAGTAGTCATAGGCACTGATCTTGACCTTGGCCGCCTGGTCGGGGTGGATGAAGGCGATATCACGCGGGGCGATGCGGGTTTCGATCAACAGGCGCTCGTCCATCGGCACGATTTTCATTACCTGGCCGCCCGGTTGCACCACGCCGCCCAAGGTATTGACTTCGATGTCCTTGACGATGCCGCGCACCGGCGAGCGCAGGGTCAGGCGGGTGAGCGAGTCGCTGCGCCCGCGGATCACTTCCGACAGGCTGTCCGCTTCGGCGCTGGCCTTGGCCAGTTCTTCCCGGGCACGTACCAGGTAGTCGGAGCGGGCTTCGTTGGCCTTGAGCTCGAGCTCTGAACGCTGGCGGTTCAGGCGGATCACCTCGACCCGGCTGGAGGCGCCCATCTTCGCCAGGTTCTCGGTGATCTGCAGCTCGCTGCGCACCAGTTGCAGCGAGTCCTGAATGCCAGCCAGGGTCTGTTCCAGGCCACGGCGTCGGGTCTGGTACAGGGCGGTTTCGGCATCGATCAGGTCGGGAGAGTCGCGCAGGCTTTCCGGGAAGGTCAGCGGTTTGCCGGTCACTTCTGCCTGCAGGCGGGCCTGGCTCGCCTTGGCGGCACGGTACTTGGCTTCGCTTTCGCCAACGCTGGAAGCGGTTTTGGTCGGGTCGAGCTGGGCCAGCACCTGGCCGCGCTCGACCAGGTCGCCTTCGGCCACGCTCATCTGCGCGACGATGCCGCCCTCGAATGACTGGATCACCTGCTCGCGCGAACTGGGGATGACCTTGCCGGTACCGGTGGACACTTCGGTCACCTCGAACCAGGCCGCCCAGGCCAGGAACGCCGCCAGCATCAGCGCGCAAAGGGTGATGATGCGGCCGGCGCGGAATACCGCCTGATCGTCCTGCCCGTCCAGGTAGGAGGCCGGAAGTTCATGGTTGCTCATGCCTGGGCTCCTTGCAGTTTGGCCAGGGCGGCGTCGCGCGCGTCGTCGATGACGATGCGCCCGGCATCCAGCACCAGAATGCGGTCGACCCGTTGCAGCACGCTCAGACGGTGGGTGGCGATCACCAGGGTGCGGCCCTGGCAGAAGCGTTCGAGGTTATCCAGCAGCTTGCGCTCGGTCATGTCGTCCAGCGACGCGGTCGGTTCGTCCAGCAGCAGCACCTGCGGCTGGCGCACCAGCAGGCGCGACAGCACCAGGGCCTGGCGTTGGCCGCCGGACAAGCCCAGGCCGCCTTCGAGGATCAGGTGGTCCATGCCCTTGGGCAGACGGCGGACGAAGTCCAGCGCGCCGGTGGCGGCCAGCGCGGCCACCAGTTCCTGGTCGCTGGCCTGGCCGGCGCCGAGGGTGAGGTTTTCCCGCAGGGTGCCGTGGAACAGCCGCGCGTATTGCGGCAGCAGGCCCACATCACGGCGTAGGTCGGCAGGGTCGAGGTGGGCCATGGCGATGCCGTCCAGGCTGATCTCGCCTTGTACCAGGTCCATGGCCCCGCCCAAGGCTTGCAGCAAGGTCGATTTGCCAGCACCGTTGCGCCCAAGCACGGCAATGCGCTCGCCCGGCTGGATATCCAGCTGGCCGATGTTCAGTACCGGTGGGGACTCTTCGCTGTAGCGGAAGTTGGCCTGGCGCAAGCGGTACTCGCCACGGATGGCCGGCAGGTGCACGCGGGCTTCGCCTTCGGGGTGGTCGACCGGCGACTGCATCAGCTTGTCCAGGCCCTGGAGGGCTACCTTGGCTTGCTGCCAGCGGGTCAGCACATGGGTCAGTTGCGCCAGCGGGGCCATCATCCGCGACGACAGCATCGACGCCGCCACCAGGCTACCGGTCGTGAGGTCGCCGGCGATGACCATGGGTGCACCGATCACGATGACCACGGCGAACACCGCGCCCTGCACGTTCTGCGTCAAGGTCACCAGGCCGTTGGTGAGGGTGCGCAGGCGCAGGTTGGTGTGCGCGCAAGCCGCGTTGTACTGGTTCCACTGCCGCTCGAAGCGTGCCTCGGCCTGCAGTGCCTTGATCTCGTCCAGGCCCTGGATGCTCTCTACCAGCATGGCGTTGCGCAGCGCCGACTCGCGCATCGAGGCATTGGCCAGCCGTGCCAGGCGCCGTTGCGCGAGCAACCCGGGCAGGACCATGGCCAGCAACGCGACCAGTGGGATGAACACCAGCACGCCGCCGATCAGCCAGAACACCAACAGGAACAGCAGAAAGAACGGCAGATCGGCCAGCGCCGTGGCGGTGCTTGAGGTGATCAGATCGCGGATCGACTCCAGTTCGCGCAGTTGCGAGATGAACGAGCCAGTGGATTTCGGCCGCACCGAGTTGCGCAGGCGCAGGGCATGCCCGTAGACCAGGTCGCTTACTCGCAAGTCGGCGCGTTTGCCGAGCAGGTCGGTCACCTTCAGCCGCAGCAGGCGCATGCTGAAGTCGAACACCAGTGCCAGCACCACGCCACCAAACAGCACGTAAAGGGTTGGCAGGGATTCGGCCGGGATCACCCGGTCGTACACCTGCATCGAGAACAGCACCCCGGCCAGCGCCAGCACGTTGGCCACCAGCGAGGCGACCATCACCTGGCCATAGGGGCGCAGGTCGCGCAGCACGATGCGGGCGAACCAGTGGCGGTCGTAGGGCGCGGTGTAGTCGTCGGTGCGCACGTCACGCAGCGGCCTTGCCGGGCGCAGCAGGGCAACGCGGTTGATGCGGCCCTTGAGGGTGTCGCGTGGCAGGCGCGAGGTCAGGCCCTGGTCGCCGGCGAACACCACCGCCACGTCGTCCTCTTCGGTCACCGACTCGACCACTGCCAGCTGGCCATCGTCCAGCTCCAGCACCAGTGGCGTGCGCCATTGCCGCAGGCCCTTGGTATCGAAGCGCACGAAGCGCAGGGCCAGCCCGGCCTGACGGGCCATGTGCCGGAGGATTTCGTCCAGTGGGCGAGCATCCTCCACGGCGGCCAGGCGAATGCGCTGGGGCGACACGTCCAGGCGGTAGTGGTGTGCGACCTGAAGCATCACTTCCAGCCACGGCCCAAGGTCTGGCCGATGAGCTTCTTCGGCCGCTGGGGCAGGCGCCTGGTTGGGCAGGGTTACATTGATCGGATCGCTCATGGCTGGATCTCCACACCTTGCAGGTTGCGCCCCTCAAGGCCAAAGGCCGTGCGCAGGGCGCCGGTGTTGTACAGGCAGTCGACATCCAGGCGCAGCAGGTCGGAGCGGGTGCCGGCAAGTTCGAAGCGTGACTGGTAGATCTCCTGCTCGGCGTTGAGCAGGTCGAGCAGTGGCCGCGTGCCCAGGTCCAGGTATTGGCGGCCGTAAAGCATGCGTGCTTCCTGGATGCTGACCTGGCGCGCTTCCAGCGACGTCAGCCGGCGGCCCAGCCCGGAGGTTTGCGCCATGGCCTCGGCCAGGCCCCGACGCGCCTGCAGGCGTGCTGCATCTTCGGCGGAATCGGCGGCGGTCAGCGCATGGCCGGCAGCGCGGGTGCGGGCACTGATGGCACCGCCCTGGTAAATGGGCACTTCGACGTTCAGGTAGATGCCCGCCTGGGTGCGGTCCATGCGTGAGTTGTCGCGGTTGTAGTCGTTGTCCAGGTAATGGTTGACCTGCGGTTGCAACGACACCGTCGGGTAGGCTTCCGCCTTGGCCTGGGCCAGCTCGGCCTGGCCTTGGGCGCGCTGGGCCAGGGCCATCAGCACCGCAGGCAGGCGGTCATCGCCCTGCGCGGGGCGCTTGCAGGCCTGGTTCAGCTCGGCGGGTGAATCCTCGGTCAGAGCTGGTGGGGTAACACGCCCCATCAGCGCCGCCAGGGTCGAGCGCCAGCGCTCGTACTGCGACTGGTACTCCTCGAGCGTGGCGCGGGCGCTTTCCACACGAGATTCGGCCTGCACCACGTCGGAACGGGTGCTGGCGCCCATGTCGCTGCGCTGGCGGGCCATGCCGGCAATGTCGCCAACCCCGCGAACCTGGTCGCGGGCGATGGTCATCAGTTGCTCGTAGCGGCGGGTTTCGATCCAGGCATAGGCGGTGTCGCGAGCCAGTTCGTCGACCACCAGCAGGATATTGGCCTGGGCGCGAGCGGCGGCGGCCTGGGCCGCGCTGACGGCGCTGTCGACCTTGCCGAAGTCATAGAGCATTTGCTTGAGCGACAGGTTCAAGGCCTGGCTGTTGCGGTCGCCGCCGTAGCCGGTGTCATAACCGGTGCGGATACCGCCGGAAATTTGCGGGTAGTACCCGGCGCGGGCGACGTTGATGCCTTCGCCCTGCTTGTACAGGTTGCCGACGGCCTCGGCAATGCTTGGGTGCCACTGTGCGGCCTGCAGCACCGCATCGGTCAGCCCCAGGCGCTCGCCGCTGGCGACCGGGGCCATGCCGATGGGCGGGCGGGCGGGCACCGCTTCGGGCGCATCGCGTAACAGCGATGGCCCGATCTGGCGTAGTTGGGGGTCTATGTCATCGGCTGCGTGGGCAACCGGGTGGAAGTCAAGGGCCAGGAGCCCGAAGGCTCCCAGCAACAGCGGTGACAGCGGACTGCTTCGCTTCACATAGTTCCCTTACTGCTGGTCGTCCATGCCGCCGGGCATAGGCTCGGCGGGTTTGCAGCGGCTTCAGACCACATGGATACCGTTCTGTACCCACAGGTGATGGCTTGGATCCTCCTGAGCCGTGTATTGGTTATAGTCGATGCCGTCGACGGTTTGGTTCCCGACCAGCGTCCAGTTGTCCGTCATGTGAACCGAGTCTTTGTCGTCCCCCTTGATGACCAGGGTGTCGGTGCCGGTTTCGGTGATTGCCACCACGTCCGCCAGGTTGAGGGTCAGCGCCACCGAGCTGGTGTCGTTGAGGTCGATGATTTCGATGTCGTGCACCCGCCCGGCCAGGTTGCCCAGGTCGATGCTGGCATCACCGCCGCCCCACAGGAGGGTGTCGGTCCCCGTGCCGCCGTCAACGCTGGCGAAGTTCTGGTCGACCACCACCAGCGTGTCGTCACCCGCACCACCCTGCAGGGTGATGTGGCCACCCTGGCTGCCATCGAGGTGGTCGTTGCCGTCGGTGCCGGCGATCACATCGGTGGCGGCTGCCAGGCTGGCCAGCGCCACGGCTTCGTCACCGCTGTCGGCCAGCAGCGATGTAGTCGTGACCAGGCCGGCGGCATTGTCCAGGTTGATGGTCAGCGTTGCGGTGTCGGTGGTGCCGTTGGGGTGGGTCAGCTCGTAGGTGAAGGTGTCATGCTGGCCGACCGCCGCCGAGGTGAGCCCCGCGTTGAGGGTGTAGGTGTAACTGCCGTCGGCATGCACCAGCAAGGTGCCATAGGTGCCGGCAACGCTCACCCCGTTGTAGCCCGGGATGGTGTAGGTGTTGGCCGCTGTCAGCACGCTCAGCACGGTCAGTGCCGAACCTACGTTGTCGTCAGTCAGCAGGTTACCGGTAGCTGCCGTTGCACCACTGACCACGAACTCGGTCAGGTGCGTGGTGGTGGCGTTCAGGCTGGTGGTGATGGAGCTGAGCAGGCCGATGCCGCCGGCGGTGACACGTACGTGGTAGGTGCCGGCCCCCTGGTTCTGGAAGGTATAGCCGGCGCCGCCACCCAGCAGGCTGATCAGCGAACCACCCGGCACCGACTGCACCAGCACGTACTGGCCGGTGGCCGGGTTGAGCTTGAGCAGTTCGATGGTGGTGCCGTTGAGCAAGCTCAACAGGTTGGTGGAGTTGACCACCACCTGTAGGTTTGCGGTGGTATCGGCGGCCACCGTGGTGGTGTAGGTCGCCTGGCGCGAACCAACCAAGGGCAGGCTCAGCGAACCCAGCGTACTGCTGCTGGTGTCCACCCGGTTGGCCAGGGTGAGGTGGCTGAAGCCGACATCGTTGACCGCGTCGACCACCGTGGCGGGCGCTGCGTAGTTGATGTTGCTCCACACCTCGTTGGCCTGCGGGCTGTCGATACGCACGTACAGGTTGGCGGTATCGGACAGGCCGTTCGGGTGCACCAGTTGGTAGCTGAACACGTCTACCTTGCCGACGCTGTTCGGGCTGCCGTTCGGCGTGTAGGTGTAGCTGCCGTCGGCACTGATCACCAGGGTGCCATACAGGCCCTGCACCGTGGTGGACGTACCGGCCGAGACGTAGCTGCCGTTCTTCAACACTTGCAGCACGGCGGCGCTGTCCGGGCCACGGGCGTCCACGGCGCCGTCGGTGCCCACATCGGTGATGACGTTGCCCGAGGTGGCAGTGCCGGTGCCGGTGAACTGGGTCAGGCTGGTGGAGGTGATGTCCAGCGAGGTGGTGACGTTGGTGACCAGGCCAATGCCGCCACTGCCGACTGTCAGGCGGTAGTCACCGGCTTGCAGCACGCCGATATCCACCTGCAGGCCAAGCGGCAGCACGATCAGGTCGAGCAGCCCCTGGGTGTTGCCGGTGGCGATGGTCACCCAGGCGCCGCTGGCGTCTTTCACCTGCAGGGTGAAGCTGGAGTTGTTGAGCAGGGCCAGCACGCTGTTGGTGGTCAGTGTCAGGGTCGGGTCGGCCGTGGTACCGGCCGCCACCGTCCAGGTGTAGGTCTTGGTGAAGCCAGACAGCAGCGTGGTGAAGCTGTCGGTGTAGGTCTTGGTGGCGGTGACCGGTGCCAGGTTGACCGTGGCCGTGGCCAGGTTGTCGCTGGCGATGACCGGCGCGTTGGCATCCACATCCGGCGCGGTGACGTTGACGTTGCCCGACACGTTGCCGCGCGGGTCGCTGAGGGTCACCGAGACGACCTGGCCGTTGTCCTGAGGCGGGCTCAGGGTCACGCTGAAGGTACCGTTGGCCTGCACCGTTGCGGTTTGCAGCACGGTACCGCTGGCGCTGCGTACGGTCACGGTGGCACCCACTTCGCCAGTACCGGTGAGGGTACTGCCGTCGGCACTGAACAGCAGGTTGCCGGCAGCCGCAGGCGGGGTCAGGTCCGGTGCGGTCAGCCCCGTGCTGGTGGACACGTTGCCGGCGCTGTCGGTGAGGGTGACGCTCAGCGCCTGGTTGTCGATCTGCGCCGCCGTCAGGCTGACCACGAACAGGCCGTTGCTGCCCACCGTCGCGGTTCCCAGCACGGTGCCGGCGCTGTTGCGCACGGTGACCGTGCTGCCGATCTGGCCAGAACCACTGACCGCGGTGCCGTTGGCGTTGATGGTGGCCAGCGGGGCGGCGGGCGGGGTGGTGTCCGGTG
The DNA here is from genome assembly GCF_001320885.1 of Pseudomonas sp. NBRC 111140. Taxonomy (NCBI): domain Bacteria; kingdom Pseudomonadati; phylum Pseudomonadota; class Gammaproteobacteria; order Pseudomonadales; family Pseudomonadaceae; genus Pseudomonas; species Pseudomonas sp. NBRC 111140. The sequence goes on along the minus strand of NZ_BCBQ01000040.1, from coordinate 7,003 downwards.
CGGTCAAGCTGGTGCTGGCCGACAAATTGCCCGCAGCGTCCGACTGGCGCACTACCAGCAATTGCCCGTCGTTCTGTGGCGACGTCAGCGTAATGCTGAAGGTGCCATTGGCGAGGACCACGCCAGTACCGACCTGACCGCTCGGGCCTTGGACCGTGACGATCGCGCCTGCTTCGCCGTTACCGGTGAGTACGGTACCCGCGCCGTTGATGGTGACGTTGTTCGGCGCGGCAGGTGGCTGCAGGTCGGCGGCGGTGTAGCTGGTACTGCCGGACACATTGCCCGCGGCGTCAGCCTGGCTCACGCCCAGTACCTGGCCGTTGAGTTGCGCGGCGTTCAGGTTGACGGTGAACACGCCTCCGCCATTCACCAGCGCGGTGCCGAGCACGTTGTTGCTGGCGTCGCGCACTGTCACCGTGGCACCGGCTTCACCCGTGCCGGTCAGCACCAGGCCATTGATGGACAAGCCGGTCACCAGCGGATTGGCCGGTGGTGTAATGTCAGTCGCTTGCAGGAAGACCGGCTGCGATTCGCCGCCCAGCAGCGATACTGCCGTCACCGAGATGTGTTGGCCATTGAGCTGTGCCGCATTCAGCGTCAAGGTGAAGGTGCCGCCGAGGTTAGCCACGCCTGAGCCGATCAGGTTGCCTGCGGCATCGTAGACGCGAATGCTTGCGCCGGTAGTTGCACTGCCCGTCAAGGTCAGGCCGTTGCCGCCCAGTATCACGTTGGTAGGTGGCTCCGGTGGCGGGATCAGCGGGGTGACATACGATGCGACCGCAGACGTGTTGATACCGTCGGACTGCGTCACTGTCAGGGTTGCGGCTGAGCCCGGTGTTGGCGAAAGCGCTACTTGGAAGTTGCCAGCGGCATCCACCACGCCCGTCCCAATCACGACGCCGCCGAAACTGACGGTAACTGTGGCATTGGCTTCGCCCTTGCCAGTCAGCACGTTATAGGCGTTGTTGATCGCCAGGTTGGTTACCACGTCGGGTGGCGAGGTGTCATTGGTCTGGTAGGGGACAGCCACCGAAGCATTGCCGGCATCGTCCGTGGATACCACCGTCAGCAGCTGGCCGTTGTTCTGCGCCGGGCTGATCGGCACCGTGAACTGGCCGTTTTCACCGACTTCCACCGTGCCTACGATGTTGTTGTTCGGGCCACGTACCGTGATGGTGGTGCCGGCTTCGGCCGTACCCGTCATCGACGTACCTGCAGGGTTGAGCAGCAGGTTGGTCGGCTGCACGGGTGGCGTCAGGTCTGGCGCAGTCACTGTCAGTGGCGCCGACGGGTTGCCGGTGGCGTCCTGGGCGATGATGGTCAGTGTCTCGCCGTTGATTTGCGGGCGGTTCAGGTCAAGGACGAAGGTGCCGTCCGGGTCGACCGTCACCTGGCCGAGCAGGTCGCCATTGTTGTTGATCACGGTGACGCGGGTGCCGGCTTCAGCGGTACCCACCACTTGTGTGCCGCCGTCGTTGATGGACGCAATCACGGTGGCCGGTGGCGTGGTGTCAACCGCCGTGACCGAACTGATTGGCGAGACGTTGCCGGCGGCATCGGTCAGGGTCACTTGCAGAACCTGGCCATTGAGCTGCGCTGTCGTCAGCTCGACCACGAAGGTGCCATTGGCTGCCACCACGGCGGTACCGATCTGCGTAGTGCCGACGTACACGCGCACCGTGGCGCCCACTTCGCCGACACCACCCAGTTCATCGCCCGCTGCATTGAGCCGCAGCTCGGTTGCCGCGGTAGGCGGCGTAAGGTCCGGCGCCTGCACATTGACCGGCAGGCTGACGTTGCCAGGTGGGTCGGCCTGCAGCACCGACAGTGTCTGATTGTTGATTTGTGCAGGAGACAGTTCGACGTGGAAGCTGCCGTCGGCAAGCACGGTGCCCGTGCCCAATACGACCCCCGCGGCGTTGCTGACGATCACCGTCGCACCGGCTTCGCCCAAGCCGCTGACCACGCTGCCGTCGGCATTGATCACCACTTGGGTGAGCGGCGCCGGTGGGGTGAAGTCCGGGGTCTGCAGGGTGGCCACTGGCGACACGTTGCCGGCCGCATCGGCCTGGGTGAAGCTGAGCAGCTCGGCGTTGCCCAGCGCAGGGTTCAGCGTGATGGTGAAGTGGCCGCTGGCATCGACGGTGGCACTGCCAATGGCCTCGCCTGCCGGGTTGGTCACGGTTACCAGCGCGCCAGCTTCGCCGCGCCCGGTGAGGGTGACGCCATCACCGGAAACGGCCAGTTCGCTGGGTGCTGTTGGTGGTGTGGTATCGGGGGCGGTAATGGCGCTGGCGGCAGACTGGTTGCCAGCGGCGTCCGTCAGCACCACTTGCACCTGTTGGCCGTTGGCTTGAGGCGAGGTGAAGTTGACCTGGAAGGTACCATCGGCTCGCACCGTGGCATTGCCCAGCACCGTGCCATCGGCGGCGATAACACGCACAGCCGCACCCGCTTCGCCGGTGCCATTGAGCAGGCTGCCACCCCCGGCAAAAGCCAGGTTGCCAGCAGCATCCGGCGCGACGCGGTCAGGGGCTGTCAGGCTGACGCTATTGGACTCGTTGCCGGCCACATCGGCTTGGCTGGCGCTGAGCTGTTCGCCGTTGATCTGCGCAGCGCTCAGGTTGACGCTGAAGTTGCCGTTGGCGTCGACCAGGGCGGTACCCAGGTCGATACCGCCTTCGCCAATCACGGTAACGGTCGCGCCTGCCTCACCGTGGCCACTGAGCACCAGGCCGTCGTTGGACAGCACCAGGTTGGTCAGTGGTTGCGGCGCCGTGGTGTCCGGCGCCTGCAAGGTAGCCGGCAGCGAAACTGCGCCGTCACTGCCGGTGGCGTTCACTTGCAACACTTCGCCATTGGCCTGGGCACTGCCCAGGTTGACAGTGAAGGTGCCGTCGTTGGCGACCGGGCTGCTGCCCAGCAGTACGCCATTGGGGCCATACACCTTGACCGTGCTACCCGCTGCGGCGGTGCCGGTCACCGACAGGCCGTCGGCCGCCAGTACCAGGTTGTCCGGTGTGGCCGGTGCCAGCACGCCCGGCGCGGTGACGCTTTGCGCAGGGGAAACGTTCTGTGCAGCATCGGTTTGAACCACGCTGAGGCTTTCACCCGTGATCGCGGCCGGCGACAAGGTCACGCTGAAGTGACCGTCCGCCGCGACCGTGGCGTTGCCCAGCACGGTACCGTCCGGTGCCCGTACGGTAACCGTTGCGCCTGCCTCGCCGTTGCCTGTCAGGGTGACGCCATTGGCGGAGACCGCCAGGTTGGTCACGGCTGCTGGCGGCGTGGTATCGGCGGCGGTGTAAGGCGCGGCCGTCGACACGTTGCCGGCGACGTCAGTGGCGGTCACTTGCAGGGTCTGGCCATTGGTCTGGGCGCTGTTCAGGGTGACCTGGAAAGTGCCGTTGCTGCTGGCTAACGCAGTGCCCAGCACATTGCCGCTGGCATCGCGCACGGTCACGGTGCTGCCGGCCTCGGCGTTACCGGTCAGTTGCAGCCCGGTACCGGACAGGGCCAGGGCTGTCGGCGCCGCAGGTGGGGTGAAGTCCGGCGCGGTGACGGCCACGGGGGTGGAGGTGTTGTTGCCCGCGTCGGTCTGGGTGACGCTCAGGTGCTGGGCGTTGAGCTGGGCGCTGTTGAGGGTAAGGGTAAAGCTGCCATTGGCTGCCACCAGGCCGGTGCCGATGATGGTGCCGTCCGGGCCGCGAACGGTGACCGTGGCGCCGGCTTCGCCCAGGCCAGTCAGGGTCAGGCCGTTGTTGTTCAGCGCCACGTTGGTCAGCGGCGCTGGCGGGGTGAGGTCCGGGGTTGGCACGTTGATCGCTGGCGAAGTGTTGCCGGCGGCATCCACTTGCGTAACGCCGATGGGCTGGCCGCTGGTTTGCGGGGTGTCGAAGGTCACCGTGAAGCGACCGTCGGCGCCCACCGTGGCGGTTCCGAGCACGGTGCCGGCGGCGTTGCGTACCTGCACGGTAGCGCCCACTTCACCGCTGCCGGACAGCTGCCGGCCGTCCTGGCTCAACAGCGGGTTACTGATGGCCGCGGGTGGCGTGCGGTCTGGCGTGGCCAGGCTGGCCGGGCCGGACACGTTGCCCGCAGCATCGCTGAGGGTGACTTGCAGCGGGCTGCCGGTGACCTGCGCGCTGGGCAGGGTGATCTGGAACTGGCCGCTCTGGTTGACCGTGCCTGTGGCCAGGATGGCACCACTGGCATCGCGTACGGTAACGCTGGCACCGGCTTCGCCCTGGCCGCTGAGCACGGTGGCTGCGCTGTTGAGGCTCAGGTTGCTGGCCGCCAGCGGTGCTTGCAGGTCGGGTGCCTGTAGGGTGGCCGCGAGCGAAACGTTACCTGCAGCGTCGGCCTGGGTGACGATCAGGTTCTGTCCATTGGCCACAGCTGGCGAGAAACTGATGCTGAACAGGCCGTTGCTGCCGACGGTGGTAGTCCCCAGCAAAGTGCCTTGCGCGTCTGTCACGCGCACGGTTGCGCCCACTTCGCCCTGACCGGTCAGCGTGCTGCCGGTGGCGTTGAGGTTTACCTGGGTCGGTGCGTTCGGTGCCGTGGTGTCGTTGGCCACGATGATGGCTGGCACCGAAGGCAGGCCATCGACGGTAACCTTGGCACTGACCTGCAAGGTCTGGGCATTGAGCTGGGCATTCTGGAAGAACACTCGGAAGGTGCCGTCGCTGCCGACCGTGGCGGTGCCCAGGGTGACGTCCCCGGAGGTCACGGTTATCAGCGAGCCGACCGTGCCCTGGCCGGTCAGCAGGAAGCCGTCGGCGCTGATGGAGAGGGCCGACGGCGTGGCCGCTTCGGTACCGGCCGGGCCAGCCAGCGATACTTCGGGCGATTGGTTGCCGGTAGGGTCGATCACGACCACATCGACCGTTTCGCCTGTCGTCAGCGGTGGGTCGACCTCTACCACGAAGGTGCCGTCCGGCCCCACGGTTGCCGTACCGCGCACGGTGTCATCCGGGTTGCGGATTTCCACTGTGCTGCCAGGCTCGGCGGTGCCGCCGACCGTGCTGCCGTCCGGGCTCACGGTGAGGCCGGTCGCAGGTTTCGGGTTGGTTGTGTCAGGGGCGGTGACAGGGACCGGCGCCGAGCTGTTACCGGCTGCGTCGGTCACCACCACGGTCACGGTCTGGCCATTGTTTTGCGGGGTATTCAGCGGCACGCTGAAACTGCCGTCCGGGTTGACCGCGACGGTGACCACATTGCCGGCCCCATCGCTCACGGTCACCGAGGTGGCGCCAGGTGCGTTACCAGTGACAGCCGTGCCATCGCCGCTGACGGCCACGTCGGTGGGCAGTGCCGGTGGCGTGATGTCCGGTGCATTGATCTGGCCGGGCTGCGATACATTGCCAGCCACATCGGTCAGGGTCACGTTGAGGGCCTGGCCGTCCAGCTGGGCGGGCGACAGTGGCACTGTGAAGCTTCCGCCTACGGGTACCACGATGGTGCCTACCAGCGTGCCATCGGTAAGCCGCACTTCAACCGTGGCGCCTGCTTCACCGGTACCCTGGATGGCACTGCCGCCTGGGGTGATGGTGAGCCCGGCCGGCGCGTTTGGCGCCGTGCTGTCGTCAGCGGTGAAACTGGCCGAGGGCGAGGCATTGCCGCCGCCATCGATCAGCACCACGGACAATACTTCGCCGTTGGTCTGGGCGGGACTAAGCGGCACTTCGAATGTGCCGCCTGCACCCACCTGGATGGTACCCAGCAAATCGCCTGCAGCGTTGCGTACCTCTACGGTGCTGCCAGCTTCGCCTTGGCCGCTGAGCAGTGTGCCGGTAGGGTCAAGGCCCAGGCCTTGCGCCGGCAGTGGCGCCTCGAGGTCAGGCGCGGTAACGGTGCCCGAGAGTGAGCCGTTGCCCGTATTGTCCGCTTGAGTGACAGACAGCGTCTGGCCGTTGAGCTGCGGCGGGTCGATTGTCACCTGGAAGGTGCCATCGGGCTGGACCGTTGCGGTGCCCAGTACTGCGCCGCCAGTGCCGGTTACGGTCACCTGTGCACCTGGCTCGCCGCTGCCGCTCAGGCTGCTGCCGTCGCTAGCCAGGATCAGGCCGGTGGGTATATCGGGAGCCTGCGTATCCGGTGCCGCCAAGTCGACCGCCGCCGAAAGGTTGCCGGCTGCGTCGCGTTGCTCCACGGTCAGTGCCTGGCCGTTGGTCTGCGGCGTGTCGAGGGTGATTTCGAACGCGCCACCAGCGCCGACCAGCGTGCTGCCCAGTACGCTGCCATCTGGCCCGCGCACGGTAACGGTGGCGCCCGGTTCGCCGTTGCCGGTGACCGTGGTGCCGGTGCCGTCGATGGCAGGGCTGGTGACCACTTGCGGTGGGGTTGAGTCCGGTGCGGTGAAGTTCACCGGCCCGGCGCTATTGCCCTGGGTGTCGGTGGCTTCGACAGTCAGGCTTTCGCCATTGCGCTGTGCTGCATTGAGGGTGACATCGAAGCGGCCGTCGCCGCCCACGGTGGCGGTGCCGAGCACGTTGCCGTTGGCGTCGCGCACGGTGACGATGGAACCGCTTTGACCTTGGCCGGTGAGGTGAAGGCCAGCGGTATCGATGGCCAGCCCCGAGGGTTGCAGCGGGCCATCGGTGTCGGGCGCGACGATGGTGGCGGTCGAGCTGTTGCCGGCAGCGTCGCGCAGTACCACGTCCAGCTCCTGGCCGTCGGTCTGCGGCGGGGTCAGGACCACGCTGATCACGCCATCGGCACCGACCTGGGCGTTGCCCAGCACGGTACCGTCGGCGCTGATGACCTGCACGGTGGTGCCCGGTTCGCCACGGCCGGTGAGCAGGCCGCCATCGGCGCTCAGTTGCAGGTCGCTGGCCTCATTGGGCGGGGTGATGTCGGGGGCGGTGATCGGGGTAGGCAGCGAACTGTTGCCAGCGCCATCGACCGCCACGACAGCCAGAGCCTCGCCGTTGGCCTGGGCTGGGGTCAGGCCGATGGTGAAACTGCCATCCGGTGCGACGATGACGCTGCCGATCAGGTT
>NZ_BCBQ01000039.1:0-51685 GCF_001320885.1 Pseudomonas sp. NBRC 111140 | reverse complement strand
AGCACGCGGCGCAGGGCGACGACGTCTACAAAGATGCCGGTGAAATCAGCCTGGGCATCAAGTCGGCCGCTGACATCGGCAACCGTCCGTTCGAGAACCTGCAACTGGGCGACGCGGCGAAGGTCAGTGTCACCGACACCACCGACGAAGTGATCGCGAAACTGACCGCGACCCCATCGGTCACCGAAGGCGGCGTGATCACCTACACCGTGACGCTGACCAATAAGGACGGCCTGCCGATCAACAACCACTCGGCGCTGACTTTCACGCTGAGCGATGGCAAGACCACCATCACCGTGCCGGCCAACGGTACCGTGGGCACTGCCACCGTGATTGCCCCGGACAACGTCTACGTCGGTGCCAACGACCCTGTGATCAAGTCGATTGCTACGGTCAGTGGGACGGATGTGGACAAGTTCGAGAAGCTGACCCTGGACAAGACTTCGGTCACGACCAGCGTCACCGACGAGCCAGGTTCGGGTACTCCGGGTACCGGCAACCAGGGCGACGTCACCACAGTTGGCATCACTGGCACCTCTTCGCTGACCGAAGGCGAAACCGGCCAGTACACGCTGACCCTGAGCAACGCGTCCAAGGCCGAAGTCACCATCACCCTCAGCTACAGCGGCACCGCCAAAAACGGTGAGGACTTCAGCGGTGTCACCACCGTGAAGATCCCGGCCAACAGCACCGGTACGACGTTCAACATCGCTACCATCGACGACAAGCTGGTCGAAGGTACCGAGAACTTCGTGGTGAAAATCGAAACTGCCACCGGTGGCAACTTCGAGAACCTGCAGGTCGATAGCAGCAAGTCGAGCGTGACGACCACCATCCTCGACAACGACCACCTGCCTGTTTCGCCTGGCGGTGCGGTATTTGGCGTGGAGGACACCGACTACGTGTTCGCCTGGAGCGATTTCAAAGTCACTGATGCCGATGGCAACACTGGCCTGTTCGTGACCATTACCTCACTCCCGGCCGCTGGCAGCCTGCAGTTCTTCAACGGTACTGCGTGGGTGAATGTGGCCGTCAACCAGGTGATCAGCCAGGCTGACATTACTGCCAATAACCTCAAGTTCGTCCCGGCCCTCAACCAGTCGGGTGCGGACAACTACGGTGGTAATGGTGTAGGTAACCAACAGGCTGACTACGCGCAGTTCAAGTTCAAGCCGAACGATGGCACCAACCTGGGCAGCGAAGTGACCATGAAGGTCGACATCAGCCCGGTTGCCGATAAACCGACCCTGAGCTTCGGCAGTGCGGATATCGACTCCAAAGGCCTGACCAAGGAAGTCTGGACCAGCCTCAAAGGCCTGGGTACGGGCGGCAATGGCATAACCGGCGAGGACCTGAAGGCAGTATTTGCCAACTCTGGCAATGCCAACTCCAGTAGCACCACCACCAATGTGCAGTCCGATGGCAGCGTCACCGCTGGCACCGGCTCGAAAACGTCGGGCCTGATCTACCTGGAAGCCGGCAAGACCTACACCTTCAGCGGTACGGCTGACGACAGCTTCGTGGTCACCATCGGTGGCAAGACTGTGGTCACGGCCACCTGGGGCGCGGGTGGCCAGGTTTCGGGCACCTTCACTCCGAACACCAGCGGCTACTACCCGATCGAGGTCTACCATGCCAACCAGTCTGGTCCAGGCAGCTATGACCTGAACATCCAGGTAGGCTCGGGTGCTGTCACCGACCTGAGCAGCTCGAACGTCAAGATGTACCAGAACGTGACCGAGATGGCCAACGCTGGCCTGGGCGTGTCCGACCTGCATACCGTCAATGGTCAGAGCTACTACGACGGCTACAAACTCAACGAAGGGCCGGAAGGTGGCTCGGTGAAACTGGTCGGCATTACCACCGCCCTGACCGATACCGATGGCTCCGAAACCCTGAACGTGACCCTCAGCGGTATTCCGAAAGGTACCGTGCTGAGTGACGGTGCAGGCCATACCGTCACAGTAGGCAGCACCCCGGTCGATGTGACTGGCTGGAAACTCAGCGGATTGACCCTCACGCCGCCGGCCTACTACAAAGGCTCGTTCGACATCACTGTCACCTCGACGGCCACCGAAAGCCTGGGCGGGTCAGCCATCACCACCGGCAACATTCCGGTGACGGTATACGCTGCGACCTACAAGGCCAGCGTGGGTACCACGGGCAATGACACCATGATCGGCAGCGAAGGCAACGACATCATCGTCGCCGACGTGTCGGGCCTGAACGTGGTGCAGGGCAAGAACTACAACATTGCCTTCATGGTCGACAGCTCGGGCAGTATGAGTGACAAGTCGATTGCCGATGCGAAGACGCAGTTGGCCTCGGTGTTCAATTCGCTCAAGGCCAGCCTGGGTTCCGACACCTCCGGTACCGTGAACATCTTCCTGGTGGACTTCGATACCCAGGTGAACAAGAACGTGGCGGTCAACCTTGCCGACCCTGATGCCTTGAGCAAGCTGCAGGCGGTATTGAACTCGATGGTGGGTGGCTACTACGGTGGCGGCACCAACTATGAAGACGCGTTCAAGACCACGTCCAACTTCTTCAACAGCACCATGGCCACCAGCAACAAAGGTGCGGAGAACCTGACCTACTTCATCACCGACGGTAAGCCAACCTATTACCAGAGCGGGGAGTCCACCAACCCTAGCCTGTGGAAGAATGGCAAGAACCTGGATGATGTGGTCAACGTCAACAACTACAAGATGGGCGATACCTTCAGTGCCTGGGCCGACAGCACTCACAAGGTCGAGATCAGTAGCAGTGGCGTAGTCAAAGTGCTGACCTACACCGAGAAAAAAGGCGAGTTGGTGTATGACTCCACCAAGACGGTTGGCACCTTGCATGCACAGGGGGATGGCACCTATGAATTCTCCAGCCTGGGTGGTACTGGCTACGCCGACTACTGGAACTACGTGGATTCGGCGGCGGGTTCCACTGCGAGTTTCGCAGTGCTGGGCGGCACCAACGGCTTGAGTAAGGTGCAGGCCATCGGCCTGAACAGCGATGTCACGCTGAACGACCTGAAACCTTACGACAGCGCTGGCAAGCCACAGACCAACATCGATCCGTCCGACTTGGCGAAGGCGATTCTTGGCCACTCCGAAGCAACGGTGCCAGGTGCCGACACCATCGACGGTGGCAACGGCAACGACATCATCTTCGGTGACTTGATCACCCTCAACGGCGTTGTCAGCGAGGGCTACCAGGCCCTGCAGACCTACGTTGCGCAGAAGAGCGGTGTCGAGGTCAGCTCCGTCACCACCAGCAATGTCCACCAGTACATCACCGAGCACTACACCGAGTTCGATATCTCCGGTGCCAAAGACGGCAATGACATTCTGTCCGGCGGCAACGGCAACGATATCCTCTTCGGCCAAGGTGGTAACGACACCCTCGATGGTGGCAGAGGTAACGACATCCTGCTGGGCGGTAGTGGCAATGACACCCTCATCGGTGGCCACGGCGACGATATCCTGATCGGTGGCAGCGGTGCCGACACCTTCGTTTGGAAGGCTGGCGACTTCGGCAACGACGTTATCAAGGACTTCAAGCTGAGCGACAAGGACAAGATCGACTTGAGCGATCTGCTGCAGGGTGAGAAAGGCAGCACCATCGACAATTACCTGAAGCTCACTACGGTGGACGGCACGACGACGCTGCAGGTCAGCAGCGAAGGCAAGCTCAACGCCGCCGGTGGCCTGGCAAATGCCGATGTGACCATCAAGCTGGAAGGGGTGAACTGGTCCAACACCACGATCAATTCGTTGATCAGCGGTGCTGACCCGACCATCATCATTCACAACAAGGACAACTGATGGACCCCGGGGCCGCGTAGCGGCCCCGGCTCTTTCCTGCCTTTCGCCAACAGCGCATACTCTGGCGCCGGGCCTGCGTGCCCGGCGATCTTTGCCTATGCTGCTGTCTACCAACAAGGAACCAACGTGACGAGGGACACCGCCATGTTCTACGTGCAACGCGACGCTGCCGGCCAGTTGCTGCGGGTAGAAGCAGCCGCCTTTGACCAGTTCACCGAAATGCTCCCTGCCGACCATGCCGATATCCAGGAGTGGTTTGCCGACGACGTCGTGGAAAACAGCCTCAACCAGCTCAAGCAAAGTGACCTGGACATGATCCGCGTGCTTGAGGACCTGATCGATGTGCTGACCGCCAAAGGCGTATTCAAGATCACTGACCTACCCGCCGGTGCCCAGGCCAAGCTGCTCAACCGCTCCACGGCGCGCAAGGCACTCAGCAGCCTGAACAACCTCATCGATGAAGAAGAGCAGGGCGGGCTGATCTGATCGCGAACCGAGCAAATCCCAGTGCTATGGTTATTCTTTAAAGGTATTTAAAATATAGCTCTTATGACTTTATAGTCACTTCCACTGCGTACCCGTCGACCAATCGATGCGCCGCACGACTTGAACCCACACGGGAAATCCCCGTGCGTTTCTGATCGTTGCGCGCCGTTGAAGTCGCGCACTGCGTGGGAGTGAAAAATGTCAGCCGCCTCGAACGCCTTGTCGACCATCGACAGCGCCCAGCCGCAATGCTTCGAAATCCGCCCGTTCTCCGGTGCCGTCGGCGCCGAGATCATCGGCCTGGACCTGGCCAGACCGGTCAACGTCGAGGATTTCGCCCGTATTCATCGCGCCCACCTCGACCACCATGTACTGGTGTTCCGCGACCAGCGCATCAGCCCGCAACAGCAGATTACGTTCAGCCGCCGCTTCGGTGAGTTGCAGATCCATGTGCTCAAGCAGTTCCTGCTGACAGGCCATCCCGAGATCCTGATCGTTTCCAACATCGTCGAAAACGGTCAAAACATTGGTCTGGGTGATGCCGGCAAGTTCTGGCACTCGGACCTGTCGTACAAAGCGCTGCCCAGCCTCGGCTCCATGCTGCATGCCCAGGAGCTGCCCAGCGAAGGCGGCGACACCCTGTTCGCGGACATGCACAAAGCCTGGGACGCCGTACCCGACGCCTTGCGCAAAGTGGTTGAGGGCCGCAGCGCTGCTCACTCCTACACCGCCCGTTACGCCGAGACCAAATTCGAAGGCAACTGGCGCCCGACCCTGACCGCCGAGCAATTGGCGCAGGTACAGGAAGTCATCCACCCGGTGGTCCGCACCCACCCGGAAAACGGCCGCAAGGCCCTGTTCGTCAGCGAAGGCTTCACCACCCGCATCGTCGGCCTGCCAGACGACGAAAGCCGCGACGTGCTGCAACAGCTGTACGCCTTGAGCGTGCTGGAGAAGAACATCTACCGCCACCAGTGGCAGCCCCACGACCTGGTCTTCTGGGACAACCGCTCGCTGATCCACCTGGCCACCGGCTGCCCCGCACACCTGCGGCGCAAGCTGTACCGCACCACCATCCAGGGCGATGCCCCGTTCTGACGACTGAGGAACCCCATCATGCGCAATTCCATCAGCCGCCTGGCGGCAAGCATCGGCCTCGGCGCGAGCCTGGTCATCGGCAGCCTGGCCGCCCCCGCTGCGGCCCAGGCCGAAGGCAAAATCCGCATCGCCGAGCAGTTCGGCATCGTTTACCTGCTGCTCAACGTGGTGCGTGACCAGCACCTGATCGAGAAGCACGGCAAGGAGCAGGGCATCGACATCGATGTCGACTGGGCGCAGTTGTCGGGTGGTTCGGCCATCAACGATGCACTGCTGTCCGGCTCTGTGGACATCGCCGGCGCCGGTGTCGGCCCTCTGCTGACCGTCTGGGACCGCACCAAAGGGCGGCAGAACGTCAAGGCCGTGGCCTCGCTGGGCAACTTCCCGTACTACCTGGTTAGCAGCAACCCTAACGTGAAGACCATCGCCGACATCTCCGACAAGGACCGCATCGCCGTGCCCGCGGTAGGTGTTTCGGTGCAGTCGCGCTTCCTGCAGTACGCCGCCGCCCAGCAGTGGGGCGACAAGGAATACAACCGCCTCGACAAATACACCCTGGCCGTACCGCACCCGGATGCCACTGCCGCGCTGCTGGCCGGTGGCACTGAGCTGAACGGGCACTTCTCCAACCCACCGTTCCAGGACCAGGTGCTGGCCAACAAGGACGTGCATGTGGTGCTCAACAGCTACGACCTGCTTGGCCCCAACTCGCCGACCTTGCTGTTCGCTACCGAGAAATTCCGCAAGGACAACCCCAAAACCTACAAGGCCTTTGTCGACGCCCTGGCCGAAGCCGCAGACTTCGCTCAGAAGGACAAAGCCGCCGCAGCCGATACCTACATCCGCGTGACCAAGGCCAAGATCGACCGCGACGCGCTGATCAAGCTGATCGACAACCCGCAGTACGAGTTCACCGTCACGCCAAAGAACACCTACAAGCTGGCCGACTTCCTCTATCGGGTAGGCGCTATCAAGAACAAGCCGGCATCGTGGAAGGACTACTTCTTCCAGGACGAACGCCCGCTGCAGGGGAGCTGACCGATCATGACCGCCCCTTTGCCAGGCCACACGGCCAGCAACCTGAGCCGTGTCGCCACGCCGCCTTTGCTCAAGGTGGATAACCTCAGCCTCGAATACCGCACCGCGCAGCGCGTGGTGCGGGCCACCCACCAGGTCAGCTTCGAAGTCGACCGTGCCGACCGTTTCGTGCTGCTCGGGCCTTCTGGTTGCGGCAAGTCCACCTTGCTCAAAGCCGTCGCCGGTTTCATTCAACCGCAGGAAGGGCAGATTCTGCTGCAGGGCCAAGCGGTGCATGGCCCAGGTCCAGACCGCATCGTGGTGTTTCAGGAGTTCGACCAACTGCCGCCGTGGAAAACGGTGAAGCAGAACGTCATGTTCCCGTTGCTGGTGGCAGGCCAGCTCAAGCGCGCCGAAGCCGAAGAGCGGGCGCTGCATTACCTGGAAAAGGTTGGTCTGGCCGCCTTTGCCGATGCTTATCCGCACACCCTGTCGGGTGGTATGAAGGCACGTGTGGCGATTGCCAGGGCGTTGGCCACCCAGCCGAAGATCCTGCTGATGGATGAGCCGTTCGCTGCACTGGATGCGCTGACCCGGCGCAAGATGCAGGAAGAACTGCTGCTGCTGTGGGAAGAGGTGCGTTTCACCCTGTTGTTCGTTACCCATTCCATCGAAGAAGCGCTGGTAGTGGGCAACCGCATCCTGCTGCTGTCGCCGCACCCGGGGCGGGTGAGGGCGGAAGTGCACAGCCATCAATATGATCTGGGCAGCCTGGGCGGCAGCGATTTCCAGGCCAGTGCAAGGCGTATCCACCGCTTGCTGTTCGATGAGGCAGACGTCCCGGAACAGCCCGACGACCTTGGTTTCAACGATATCCGCATCGCCTACTGACAGGAGCTTCAGCCATGACCACTACACCTGTACGCCAGGAATACGAGGTGCAGCTGGAGCCCCTGCTCAGTGTGCCCCTGGAACGCCAACTCCCCTTGGCCCAACGCCTGTGGCAGCAAGGCTGGCTGCGCAAGGCGCTGATCCTGCTGGTAATCGCTGTGCTATGGGAGGCCGTTGCTCGCTATCAGGATAATGACCTGCTGTTGCCGAGCTTCCTGCAAACCGCCGCGGCCCTGTGGGACGGCCTTGTGAGTGGCGAGCTGCCCGCCAAGGTCGGGGTTTCGCTGGTGATACTGCTCAAGGGCTATGTGCTGGGTATCGTCCTGGCTTTCGGCTTGACTAGCCTGGCGGTTTCGACCCAACTGGGGCGGGACTTGCTGGGCACGTTAACCTCGATGTTCAACCCATTGCCGGCCATTGCCCTGTTGCCGTTGGCCTTGCTGTGGTTTGGGCTGGGTGATAACAGCCTGATCTTCGTGCTGGTGCATTCGGTGCTGTGGGCGCTGGCGCTGAATACCTATGCCGGTTTCCTTGGTGTGTCGGAAACGCTGCGCATGGCTGGGCGTAACTATGGCCTCAAAGGGTTGCGGCTAGTGCTGCACATCCTGGTGCCGGCAGCCTTGCCGTCGATCTTGTCGGGGTTGAAGATCGGCTGGGCGTTCGCCTGGCGCACGCTGATCGCTGCCGAGTTGGTGTTTGGTGCCAGCAGCGGCAAAGGCGGGCTGGGCTGGTACATCTTCCAGAACCGCAACGAGCTGTATACCGACAAGGTGTTTGCCGGGTTGGCGGTGGTGATCCTGATTGGTTTGCTGGTGGAAGGGTTGGTGTTCAATACACTGGAGCGGCTGACCGTGCGGCGTTGGGGGATGCAGCGGTAAACGGTATTGTCATGGCGGCCGTACGCAGGTTTGTTGCGGCGTGCGGGCCGCTAACCAAATCCAGAAATACTTTCAAACATCTGTTATCCAAAAAGATCGTGAAATTCGTAGGAAACTTCTGAATCTTGCATCGATCTCCATAGAAAGATTGCGGCCGTTCTTTCCCGAGCCTAGCCTGTTCCGCTCCGTCATTTACAAGGAACAGTAATCATGGCTTTCGATGCCTATATTCAAATCGCGGAAATCGCTGGAAGCAAAAGACGAGCAATACAGCAACTGGATCGAGATCCTCGGTTACACATTTGGTGCCAGCCAAAGCACCTCCGTCACCGCGAGTTCTGCAGGCGGCGCCACTTCCGGGCGCACCACGCTGAGCAATCTGACCTTCACCAAGTATCTGGACAACGCCAGTTGTAAACTGCTCGAAGCCAGTTGCGCGGGGCAGCACCTGAAGGAAGTGAAGCTGGTCGTCTGCCGCGCCGGTAGCGACAAGCTCAAGTACTACGAAGTGGTGCTCGAAGAGGTGATCATCGCCGACTACGCACAAAGCGCGCATGCCGGTGTGCCGACCGAAATCATCCAGCTCAACTACGGCCGTATCAAGACTACCTACACCCGGCAGCAGCGCGTCGACGGCAGTGCCGGCGGCAATGTGACCGGTGGCTGGGACCGAATTGCCAACAAGAAGTTTGCGTGAGGAACGACCATGTCCGAGGCACGCAGCTTTATAAATCCAAGGGCGCAGAACTACGCGACCCTGAAAAATGGCACGCCCATGAGCGCCAACCAGCAGGCCAAGTTCGATGTGCTCAATGCGCATATCGTCAATACGGTGGTCTTGGCCGGTGAACTGGTAATCGTCGGTGATCCCGACACTGCCTCCTGCACCAGCCATGAAGCCTTTCTAATGGCCAAGGCGGCGGGCATCCACCGCGACATCATGCTCAACGGTGGCGGTGTCGACGGGTTCTTGCTGGAAAACTTCGAGATGCTACAGAGTCTACTGGCCCATGCGTCGATAGGGGCAGGGGCAGCGAGCGATGGCTGGGCCAGGCATCTGGATGCGATCAAGAAGACGCTGGAGCAGATCGAGCAACTGCACCGCGCGCATATGAGCGGGGGTGCATTCAGGGAGCGCGAAGAGTTTTATGCAAAGCGCGCGGTGTTGTTCGGAACCCTGGATGAACAGCTCGGGCGGGCCGCTGCATACGGCACAGGGCTAAAGAATCATGGGTCGATCAAGCGGATGTTGCAGCTCTCTAGCAAAAGCTACTTGAGTACCGGGGAAATTTCAAAATATGCCGACAAGGTAGCCGGAGTCGCTAGGGCTGCGGATATGATCAAGAAAGGGGGATACCTCGGGGTCGCATTGGATGTCGCCGCTACGGGGTTGGAAATTCACAAAGCTTGTATACTTGGGCGAGAAGAAGAATGCACCAGAGCAAAATATGTCGAAGGTAGCTCATTAGTATTAGGCTTGACGGGAGGCAGTCTAGGCGGTGCATTCGGTGGCGCAATTGCCACGACCGGTTGCGCAGTTGTCCTTGGTGCAGTGACCGGACCTGGTGCTCTAGTCTGTGGGGTTGTGGGCGGAGCAGTAGGGGGTGCCGTTGGAGGCGAAATAGGAAATGCGGGTGGAGAATTTATTGGCGATCTGATTTATCGCAAGGTCTCAGATGATACCAATTGAGCCCGGTTGGGTGGCGCTGCTTGTTTTTAGCCCAGGGCTGATAATCCTAATTTTGCTTATTTATATTGCTCATTTTTACGTTGAACGAATTGAATCCTTACTAGAAAAATCAAGCTATATACAAGGAATAAGGAGCACCTTTCTCCGGGCTGGACTACCAGGGAAAGTCTTACGCACATGCTGTATTGCTTGCATGATGACAATGCCGGCTATTTATGCCCGTCGCGGGCTCATCAACATGAAGGAAGTAAACAATTTCCCACTAAAAATGAAACGGACACTCATTGGGCTCTGGCTGGCTTTGACTATCGAAATCCTATCCATGTTAGTGTTCCGCGCCTGGCTGTACTTGCGTTAGCTTACACTGGCCGGTGCTGCACATAGCAAGAGTCGCCCCAAAAGTATCGACCCCTGCCGGCTGCAGCAAAGCATTCCTGATCAGCAATCGATGAACAGCCGATTACCGCTGGAGCAGATCGAGCAACTGCACCACGTGCATATGAGTGGTGGTGCGTTCAGGGTACGAGAAGAGTTCTACGCCAAACGTGCGGCGCTGTTCAGGACGTTGGATGAGCAGCTGGGGAAGACTGCCGCTTACGGTTCTGGTCTACGCAATCAGGGATCGATCAAGCGGATGCTGCAGCTATCCACCAAGCGCTATCTGAGTACCGGGGAGATTTCCGGATATGCCGAGAAGGTAACGGGAGTGGCGAAGGCTGCGAGTCTGATCAAGAAAGGAGCCTATATTGGCATTGCATTGGATGTGGCCGCGACAGGTTTATCCATTCATAAGGCGTGCACCATTGGGCGTGAGGAAGAATGCAGAAAAGCCAAGTATATAGAGGGGAGTGGCTTAATCGGGGGCCTAGGTGGAAGCGCTATGCTGGGTGCTTTGGGAGGTGCCACAGCGTCCCTGATATGCACGGTAGTATTCGGACTACCGACTGGCGGGCCTGGTGCTCTAGTATGCGCCGTTGTCGGTGGAGTTGTTGGAGGTGAAGTAGGCGGTGACAAAGGTAAAGAGGGCGGCGAGTGGCTCGGGGAAATTATCTACGAGAATAAAAAATCGTGAATCAATTTGAGATGAACTTAGTTGCTGTGGGTTTCTTCTTCTTGGGTATGGCAGCGCTGTTGGTGCTTGTGTTCGTGGCTGTGCGGTATCTTGATGAGATTGAAGAGTTACTGTCGAAGAGTGTTTATGTTTCCGGGAACAAAAAACTCTATGCGCCAGCAGGAGTTATAGGAAAAATAATGCGTATCTGTACCATATCAACAGTATTGACGATGCCGGGTGTATTTGCGCGTAGAAGATTGGTTGATGTGGATCAGTTGCGAGATTTTCCAAATTCGATAAAAAGGGTTTTGGTCGGGGCATGGTGCACAATGTTTATCTCTTCTATGGTCTTCCTGTTTCTCGGTTCTTTTTAGAAGGGCGGTAATAATTTGAAGGAACTCGTGACGCAAACATGGAGGTGGAAGACTGCGGTTCAGACCAAAACACGTGCCTATAGCGGGGTTGCGTTGGATGTGACACTCCCCACGGGTTGATTTTCACAATCTTGTTTCTTTTTTCAATGGTGTGATGAAGTTTTTCGGTTTGCCTTTTTAATCGCTGATTGCGCTGCAGTTATCCGGTTAGGTACGGAATGTCGGGCTGGCACGGTTTTAGACGGGTACTGAGGGAGTGCGTGCAACATTCCGCTCGGGCAGTGCGCTATCTCAGAGGCTACTCTGGTACTGAGCCGCCGCACTGCTCAGGATCTTGCCAATCTCTTCACGCAAGTCAGCAGGCTGCTCCACCACCACCCCATCCCCATGGCTCAACAGCCACCAGCGCAATGGCCAACCATCGCTCACCGTGGCGCGTAACCGATGCCCATGCTCCAGCGCTGTCAGCTGCATATCGCTGCTCAAGGGGGCAACCCGCAACTGCCGCGCCAGTGCATCGCTGATCCGTGCCACCAACTCCATGCCTTCTCCCTGCGCCGGTTGCAACGCATCCCCTCGCAGATGCGTGAGCAAGTCGAAGTTACCGCGCAACTCGCCCACGGCACTGGCCGACCAGTGCCAGCCAAACGGAATACTCTTGTCATTACGTTCCAGCGGAAAGATCAGCGACAGCTCATTGAGGTCGCGCTCGACGGTGCGTTTGCTGACCGTAAAGCCCACGTCACGCAGGCGCCACACCAACTCGGCGCTGGTAATGCCTGGAGAGCGGCTGGGCAGCTGGCGCAGCAGCGCCCACTGTCGGCTGAGGGTGGCGCGAGTGGTGGCGAACGGCAAAAGATAACGTCCTTGTCTAGGCTTGCCGCAATAGGATGGCGGCACGCGAGGGGCGTGGCAATTGGCCACAGCCCGCTCAGATCAAGGAAGTCGCATTTGGTTGCCTCGTGCCGAATCGTTCGCGACAGGTTTTGACGTGACGTCACGCAGAATCACGCCTCATCACAACCGAAGGTTGGGTTGTGCGTCGTTCAATGAGGATGAACATGTCTGCTGCCAGCAATATCCATTCGCTGCTTGCCCGCCTTCTACCCGAGCGGGTCATCGCCCCACCGGCTCCCGTCGGGAGGCGACAGCGGCTGTTTGCCGGTGTGGGCTTGCCCAGCCAGCGGTCGCTGCTGGTCAACCGCCTGGATGAGGCCAGCGACCTGCAGGCAGTGTATGTCGACCTTCGCCGTCAGGCGTTGCAAGGCAGTGTGGCGGCACTGAATGACCTTGGCTGGATCTGGCTCAACGGCAAGTACTGGCGCGCCGATACCGAATTGGCCGGGCACCTGTTGCGCATGGCGGCCCTGCAGGGCAATGCTGCTGCCTGGTTCAACCTTGGGCAGCAGCACTACTTCGGCAAGGGCATCGAGCCTTCCTACGTGCAGGCGGCGGAGTGCTACCGCCAGGCCTTCGAGCGCGGGATGCTGCATGCCGCGGCGGCGCTGGGAGACCTGTATGAGGAGGAGGTGTGCGATGGCGACCTGGATTGGCAGGTAGACCTGGTGCAGGCCTACCAGTGGTTCCTGCGCGGGGCCGAGCGGGGCGAGGCGCGTTGCCGTTTCGAGGTGGGCTACCGGTTGATGCACGGGCTGTATGTAGAGGCCGACCTCAAGGCGGCGCTGTACTGGCTGGAGCTGGCGGCAGCGGCGGGAGTCGTGCAGGCGGCAGAGGAATTGGCAGTGCATTTCAGCAGCCGTGACGTGGTGCGCTACCAGGAGTGGCGGGACCGGGCAGTGCAAATGGGTAGCACCTTGGCTTTGACCATGAAGTTGGAAGATCAGATCCAATCCTGATCGTCTGCAGCCTGTGCCGGCAGGTAAAAAGCTCCAGCATGAACAACAATTCATCCATACCCCTCGTCACCCCCTGTTGACGGCGGGGGGAGGGCAAGGCGTATATTGATAGTTAGCAAACTATGAATATGCTTGGTTCCCCTCATGTCCCTTGATCTACTGCGCCTGCAAGTCAGCAGTGGCATGGTGGTTGCGGCCCGCCACTGGCGGCGCATCTGCCATACCGCCCTGACCGGTTACGGCATTTCCGAGGCCTGCGCCGCGCCGCTGCTGATGATCGTGCGCCTGGGTGACGGTGTGCACCAGGTGGCCGTGGCACAGGCTGCCGGCCTGGAAAGCCCTTCTCTGGTGCGTCTGCTCGATCAACTGTGCAAGGCCGGCCTGGTGTGCCGCAGCGAGGATCCACTGGATCGCCGCGCCAAGGCCCTGAGCCTGACCGCCGAAGGCCGTGCCTTGGCCGAAGCCATCGAGGCCGAACTGGTGCGCCTGCGCCGCGATGTGCTGCACGGTATCGACCAGGCCGACCTGGAAGCCGCCTTGCGCGTGCTGCGCGCCTTCGAGGCTGCAGGCCTGGGCAGCTCGGGCGGGGCGGCATGAACGGCTTCTTCAGCTCGGTTCCCCCGGCCCGCGACTGGTTCTACGGCGTGCGTACTTTCGCTGCCTCCATGATCGCCTTGTACATCGCGTTGCTCATGCAGCTGCCGCGCCCCTATTGGGCGATGGCCACGGTGTACATCGTCTCCAGCCCGTTCGTCGGCCCGACCAGCTCAAAGGCGCTGTACCGCGCCGTGGGCACGTTGCTTGGCGCCGGTGGGGCCATTTTCCTGGTGCCGCCGCTGGTGCAGTCACCGTTGCTGCTGAGCATCGCCATTGCCCTGTGGACAGGCACCTTGCTGTTCCTTTCGCTGAACCTGCGCACGGCCAACAACTACGTGCTGATGCTGGCCGGCTACACCCTGCCGATGATCGCGCTGGCGGTAGTGGATAACCCGTTGGCGGTGTTCGACGTAGCGTCTTCTCGCGCCCAGGAAATCTGCCTGGGTATCGTCTGCGCGGCGGTGGTCGGGGCCATTTTCTGGCCGCGCCGGCTGGCGCCGGTGGTGGTCGGCGCCACCAGTAACTGGTTCACCGAGGCGATCCGCTACAGCGACATCTACCTGGCCCGTGAGGTCAGCGCCGACAAGATCGGCGGTATGCGTGGGGCGATGGTTGCTACCTTCAACTCGCTGGAGCTGATGATCGGTCAGCTCGGCCACGAAGGTGCCGGCCCGCATACCGTGAAGAACGCCCGCGAGTTGCGTGGGCGGATGATTCACCTGCTGCCGGTGATCGACGCGCTCGACGACGCCCTGGTGGCCCTGGAAGGCCGCGCCCCGGCCCAGTTCGCTCAGCTTCAACCTGTGCTTGAGGCCGCTCGCGAATGGCTGAAAGGCACTGCCGACAGCCCCTCGGTCGCACGCTGGACCACGCTGCACGAGCAGATCGACCGCCTGCAGCCAGGTGCTGCGGCCCTAGACCAGCGCGCCGAGCTGCTGCTGTCCAACGCCCTGTACCGCCTGACCGAATGGGCTGACCTGTGGCAGGACTGCTGCACCCTGCAGCACGCCCTGCGTACCGATGATGCCAAGCCCTGGCGCGCGGTGTACCGCCACTGGCGCCTGGGCCGCCTGACGGCCTTCTTCGACCGTGGCCTGATGCTGTATTCGGTGGCCTCCACCGTATTGGCGATCGTCGTCGCTTGCGGCCTGTGGATCGGCCTGGGCTGGAACGACGGCGCCAGCGCGGTGATCCTCGCGGCCGTGTCGTGCAGCTTCTTCGCCGCCATGGACGACCCGGCGCCGCAGATCTACCGGTTTTTCTTCTGGACGCTGATGTCGGTCATCTTCTCCAGCCTGTACCTGTTCCTGGTGTTGCCCAACCTGCACGATTTCCCGATGCTGGTGCTGGCTTTCGCCGTGCCGTTCATCTGCATCGGCACCCTCACCGTGCAGCCGAGGTTTTACCTGGGCACCTTGCTGACCATCGTCAACACCTCGACCTTCATCAGCATCCAGGGCGCCTACGACGCCGACTTCTTCACCTTCCTCAACTCCAACCTTGCCGGTCCCGTTGGCTTGTTGTTCGCCTTCATCTGGACCCTGGTGATGCGCCCGTTCGGCGTGGAGCTGGCGGCCAAGCGCATGACCCGCTTCGCCTGGCGTGACATCGTCGAAATGACCGAGCCGGCGACCCTGGCCGAACACCGCCAGGTTGGCGTGCAGATGCTCGACCGCCTGATGCAGCACCTGCCGCGCCTGTCGCAAACCGGCCAGGACAGTGGTGTGGCACTGCGTGACCTGCGTGTGGGGCTGAACCTGCTCGACCTGCTGGCCTATATGCCGCGCGCCGGCCAGCAGGCCCGCGAGCGCCTGAGCACGGTGGTCGAGGAAGTCGGCGCGCACTATGCCGCCTGCCTGCGTGCCGGCGAGCGCCTGCACGCACCAGCCGCGCTGCTGCGCAACATGGAGCGCGCCCGGCTGGCGCTGAACCTGGATGAGCTGTACGAGCGCGGCGATGCCCGCACCCACCTGCTGCATGCCCTGAGCGGCCTGCGCCTGGCGTTGCTGCCAGGTGTGGAGGTGATGCTCGAACCCGCCGAACAACCGCAACTGCCCCCCGGCCTCGACGGAGCACCCCTGTGATTGGTGAACTGGATATCAGCGGGGTGTTCCTGCCTACGCTGCTGGTGATGATGTTTGGCACCTACCTGCTGTTCCTGGGGGTGCATGCGGTGCTGGTGCGCCTGCACTTCTACCGCCTGGTCTGGCACCGGGCGTTGTTCAACGTTGCCCTGTATGCCGTGCTGCTTGGCGCGGTGGACCACTTTTGCCGAAACTTGATGCTGCCATGAAAAAACCTTTGCTGACCCTGGGCCGTGTGGTCCTGACCTTGCTGGTAGTGACCTTCGCCGCCGTGCTCGTGTGGCAGATGGTGGTGTACTACATGTTTGCCCCCTGGACCCGCGACGGCCACATCCGCGCCGACGTGATCCAGATCGCCCCGGACGTGTCGGGGTTGATCCAGAAGGTCGAGGTGCGCGACAACCAGACCGTCAAGCGCGGCGA
Source organism: Pseudomonas sp. NBRC 111140 (assembly GCF_001320885.1). Classification (NCBI taxonomy): domain Bacteria; kingdom Pseudomonadati; phylum Pseudomonadota; class Gammaproteobacteria; order Pseudomonadales; family Pseudomonadaceae; genus Pseudomonas; species Pseudomonas sp. NBRC 111140. The sequence continues at coordinate 35,416 of NZ_BCBQ01000039.1, read as the reverse complement.
CGTGCTGTTCACCATCGACCAGGACCGCTTCAGCCTGGCCCTGCGCCAGGCCAAGGCAACCCTCGGCGAACGCCAGGAAACCCTGGCCCAGGCTTCGCGCGAAGCGCAGCGCAACCGCAAGCTGGGCAACCTGGTGGCCGCCGAGCAATTGGAAGAAAGCCAGTCTCGCGAGGCCCGCGCCCGTTCGGCCGTCAGCGAGGCGCAGGTGGCGGTCGATACTGCCCAGCTCAACCTTGACCGTTCGGTCGTGCGCAGCCCGGTGGATGGCTACCTCAACGACCGCGCGCCGCGTAACCACGAGTTCGTCACCGCTGGCCGCCCGGTGCTGTCGGTGGTCGACAGTGCCTCATACCACGTCGACGGTTATTTCGAAGAAACCAAGCTGGGTGGCATCCAAATCGGCGACGCCGTGGACATCCGCGTCATGGGCGACAACACCCGGCTGCGCGGCCACGTACAGAGCTTTGCCGCTGGCATCGAAGACCGTGACCGCAGCAGCGGTGCCAACCTGCTGCCCAACGTCAACCCGGCCTTCAGCTGGGTGCGCCTGGCTCAGCGCATTCCGGTGCGCATCGCCTTTGACGAAGTGCCGCAAGACTTCCGCATGATCGCCGGGCGTACTGCCACGGTGTCGATTATCGAGGGCCAGCGCCCATGAAACAGCTGATCCTGGCTGGCCTGTGCCTGTCGTTGGGGGCCTGCATGATGGTGGGGCCCGACTATGAGGTGCCGAAGGATGCGGCGGTGCAACGCAGCGACCTGAACGGCCCGCTGCGCCAGGATGCCGACAGCGTGGTTTCGGCACCGGTGCCCGAAGACTGGTGGCAGCTGTATCAGGACCAACGGCTGAACGAGCTGGTGCGTCAGGCACTGAGTGCCAACACCGAGCTGCGCGTGGCCGCGGCCAACATCGCCAAGGCCCGGGCCCAAGTGGAGGTGGCCGAATCGCAAGGCGGCTTCAACGGTGGCGTCAAGCTTGGCGCCCAGCGCCTGCAGGAGTCGGGCGAAGCCTTCCTGTTGCCGGAAAAAGTACCGGTGGCCAACATCGGTGAGGCCATCATCAGCGCCTCGTACCAGTTCGACTTGTGGGGCACCTTCAAGCGCGGCACCGAAGCGGCCAAGGCCAACGCCGACGCAGTGCAGGCCGCTGCCGATACTGCTCGTATTACCTTGGTGGCAGACGTGGTCAAGGCCTACACCCAGGTGTGCTCGGCCAACGAGGAGTACCACATTGCCCGCGAGTCGCTCGACTTGCAGGAACAGAGCGTGACGCTCAACCAGCGCCTGCGTGATGCCGGGCGTGGTGATGAAACCCAGGTCACCCGCTCGCAGACTCAGTTCAAATCCCTGCGCGCCGAACTGCCACGTTTCAAAGCCGAGCGCGAGACCGGCATGTATACCCTGGCGGCTCTGTTGGCCAAACCCGTCGGCCAGCTGCCTGCGGGCACCGCTGATTGTGCCGAACTGCCGCACCTGAACCAGCTGGTTCCGGTAGGCGATGGCGCCGCGTTGCTCAAGCGCCGCCCCGACGTGCGCCAGGCCGAGCGTCAGCTGGCTGCTGCCACGGCCTCCATCGGCGTCGCCACGGGCGCACTGTACCCGGACATCAGCATCGGCGCTCAGGTGGGCACTATCGGTATCCTGGAAAACCTCGGCGAGCCTGCAACCAACCGCTGGGGCTTCGGCCCGCAGATCAGCTGGAGTATCCCCACCAACGGTACCCGCGCGCGCATTCGCATGGCCGAAGCTTCTACCCAGGCAGCCTTGGCGAACTTCGATGGGGTGGTGCTGAACGCCATTCGCGAAACTCAGACGCGCCTGGCGCAGTACAGCGCCTTACTGGACCGGCGTGATGCGCTGGCCGAGGCGGAGAAATCGGCCAAGGAAGCGGCGGACCAGACGCACCGCTATTACCAGGCAGGGCGTGAGTCGTTCCTGGCGGATTTGCAGGCGACGCGGACTTACACTGATATGCGTGCTCAGCTGGCGGCGGCCAATAGCCAGGTGGCGATGGGGCAAATCGGGGTATTCCTGGCGTTGGGCGGGGGCTGGAAGGACACCGCCAAGCACTGATGAGATCCTTGTGGGGTGGATGTTCATGCCCCACTTCATCTGATTTGTACCAAGATTTTTCATGAAATCCGCCCTGCACCCTTGAGGGAAGCCAAGTCGGAGTGAACAATGTTCTCTTTCGCATTCCCTTCGAGACTGGCCATGAATACCCGTTCCCGTCTGCTCACCTGGCTGCCGGCTCTATTGCTCGGCCCGGTGCTGGCGCTGTGTAGCACCTTGGCGCTGGCCGAGTCGCCCGCCGAGGCCGCAAAAGCCTTGCACCTGCTGGACTACATTGGCGCCGATTACCCACCGACCGTTCAAGAAGGCAAGGTGATCGACGAGGGTGAATACCGCGAGCAACAGGAGTTTGGCGCGGTATTGGGCGACCTGGTCAAAGGCCTTCCCGCAAATGCCGAGCAAGCGGCACTGGAGCAGGGCGTCCAGGCATTGCGCCAGGCCATCGATCAGCGCCAAGAGGGCACAGCGGTCGCCAAGCAGGCCCGCCAGCTGGGCGCGCGCCTGGCTGTAGCCTACGAGGTCAGTCAGGCCCCGGTGATCACCCCGGACCCCGCCCGTGGCGCGGCGCTGTATGCGCAAAACTGCGCCATCTGCCACGGTGACACGGGGGCTGGCGACGGACCGGCTGGCGTGGGCCTGGAGCCTGCCCCAGCCAACTTGCGTGATGCGGCACGCCTCGACCAGTTGAGCTTGTTCGACCTGTACAACACACTGGCCCTGGGCATCGACGGCACCGAAATGCCGTCCTTTGCCGACCAGTTGGACGACCGCCAGCGCTGGGATGTGGCCGCTTATATCGCCAGCTTCACCGCCAAGCCAGAAGCTGGCAAAGGTGACAAGACCTGGAACATCGCCGACCTGGCCCGCCAGACCCCGGCTGAGGTCGCTGCCAATGAAGGCGCGGCGGTGCTGGAAGCATTCCGCGCGCAGCGTGCCCAGCCGCCGCAGGTCAAACGTGGCCCGGCGCAACTGCTCGAATACACCGCCAGCACGCTGGACAAGAGCCTGGCGGCCTACCGCGCAGGTGACCATGACCAGGCCTATGACCTGTCGGTGGCGGCCTACCTGGAAGGTTTCGAGTTGGTGGAAAGCTCACTGGACAATATCGACACCCAGGCGCGCAAGGACACCGAAAAATCCCTCATGGCCTACCGCCAATCGCTGCAGGACGGGTTGCCCGTGGCTCAGGCCGAGCAACGGCTGGCCGAAGCCAAGCGCAAGCTGGACCAGGCCGCCAAGCTGTTGGGCAGCGATGGCCTGAGCTGGTCGCTTAGCTATATCTCCGGTTTGCTGATCCTGTTGCGCGAAGGGCTGGAAGCGATTCTGGTGCTGGCGGCAATTCTGGCCTTCCTGCGTAACACCGGGCAGCAGTCGGCGGTACGCAGCGTCAACATAGGCTGGGGCCTGGCGCTGGTTGCCGGCTTCGCCACCTGGGCGCTGGCGGCCTATGTGATCGATGTGGGTGGGGCTCAGCGCGAGCTGCTGGAAGGCTGCACGGCCTTGTTCGCTGCGGTGATGGTGTTGTGGCTAGGGGTATGGATGCACGACCGTCGACACGCCGCTGCCTGGCAGAACTACATCAAGAGCAGCCTGGTTAGCGGCGGCGGGCGTTTCGGCTTCGCCCTACTGGCGTTTTTCTCGGTGTACCGCGAACTGTTCGAAGTGATCCTGTTCTACGAAACCCTGTGGTTGCAGGCAGGCCCTGCTGGGCATCAGGCTGTGCTGGCGGGTGGCGCCACGGCACTGGTGCTGTTGGTGGGCTTGGCTTGGGTGATTCTGCGTGGCTCTGCGAAGCTGCCGCTTTCGCTGTTCTTCAGCATCAACGCCGCGCTGCTGTGCGCGCTGTCGGTGGTGTTCGCCGGGCATGGCGTGAAGGCGCTGCAAGAGGCCGGGGTGCTGGGCACGCGGCCGGTAGCGTTCTTCGAGTTCGACTGGTTGGGGATTCATGCCGACGCCTACTCGTTGTCGGCGCAGGCGGTGGCCTTGATGGCCATCGTGTTCCTGTACGGGCGTTCGCGTCTGGCGGAAAAGCGCAGGGCAACTGCAAACTGAGCGAGGGGCTGCATGGCAGCCCCTTTTCAATCTCGGCTCAGGCCGGCTGTGGCGCCTTGAGAATGTTCTGCAGCAATTGCACGCTTTCAACGGCGTCATGACCCAGGCTGGTCAGGTAGCCGCCATCAGGTTGATCGGTCAGCCCCTTTTCATGCAGGCGTTGCGCTGCCGCGATCAGGGCAGGGGCGGCGGTACTGTTAATCTTGATGCCTTCCTGGCTGCTGTCGTGTTTGAACAGCGCGAGTACTTCCAGTTCGTCGATCAGATCGGGGGTAAAAGGCATGGCAGCTCCTGACTTCCAGACAAGGATGGCGGCACCGTCAGCGGTGCCTGATCTTCGAGTGTAGTCGGGTTATTCGTCCTCGCCTTGATCCATCTCAGGCGGCAGCTCCGGCAGCGCCCGCAAAGCGTTTTCATACCACTCGCCGTTGAACGCGCGGTCCTCTACCAGCATGTTGTCGATCTCGAAGGCCAGCACATGGGCCATCAGGTTGAGAATGTCTTCACGCTCATAGCCGACCAGGGTCAGCTTGTTGTAAGTGGCTTTGGCCGCTGGCGGTTCGCCGCTTTCGATCTGGTTTTCGATGGCCTGGGTCAGCGTTGCCTCGGCGAAGGCTTCGTCGTCATTGTCGAGGTCGGTGGGCTCGCTCATGGCGGTACTCCTGTGATGGGATACGACAGTGTGCCACGCCCGTGGCGGCAATGCCTGGGCATTGATGGGGTGCATGACGCTAGTCAGGGGCGGGCGTACGGTCTATAAAAGCCGGGCCAACCCCTTACGGCCTGGAGGCTGTTACCTCATGCTCAAGCTTTATGGATTCTCGGTCAGCAACTACTACAACATGGTCAAACTGGCCCTGCTGGAAAAAGGCCTGCCCTTCGAGGAAGTCACATTCTATGGCGGCCAGGCGCCACAGGCACTGAAAGTGAGCCCACGTGGCAAGGTGCCGGTGCTTGAAACCGAACATGGCTTCCTCAGCGAAACCAGTGTGATCCTCGACTACATCGAGCAGACCCAGGGGGGCAAGGCGCTGTTGCCGGCCGACCCATTCGGGCAGGCCAAGGTGCGTGAGCTGCGCAAGGAAATCGAGTTGTATATCGAACTGCCGGCACGAACCTGCTATGCCGAGGCGTTCTTTGGCATGTCGGTGGAGCCACTGATCAAGGAGAAAGCCCGTGCCGACCTGCTGGCTGGCTTTGCCACCCTCAAACGCAATGGGCGTTTCGCACCTTATGTAGCGGGTGAGCAACTGACGCTGGCAGACCTGATGTTCTGCTTCTCGGTCGACCTGGCGTATGCCGTGGGCAAGAAGGTGCTGAACATCGACTTCCTGGCGGACTTCCCGCAGGCCAAGGCGTTGCTGCAGCTGATGAGCGAGAACCCGCACATGGCGCGGGTCGTGGCGGACAAAGAGGCGGCGATGCCAGCCTTCATGGAGATGATTCGTAGCGGTAAACGCTAACGGCCGGGGGCCGCAAAGCGGCCCCAGGCTCTGATCAGCGCGAAGCCAGCAGCGCCTTGCCGCGAACAACCGCCGCACGCACTTGCGCCGGCGCCGTACCACCAATGTGGTTACGGGCATTCACCGAGCCTTCCAGAGTGAGCACGGCAAACACGTCTTGCTCGATCTGGTCGCTGAACTGGCGCAGTTCGTCCAGGCTCATCTCGGCCAGGTCCTTGCCGGTGTCCACACCATACTTCACCGCGTGGCCAACGATTTCGTGGCAGTCACGGAACGGCAGGCCACGGCGTACCAGGTAGTCGGCCAGGTCGGTGGCGGTGGAGAAGCCGCGCAGGGCCGCTTCACGCATGATGGCGTGCTTGGGCTTGATCGCCGGGATCATGTCGGCAAAGGCACGCAGCGAGTCGCGCAGGGTGTCGGCGGCGTCGAACAGCGGTTCCTTGTCTTCCTGGTTGTCCTTGTTGTAGGCCAACGGCTGGCCTTTCATCAGGGTCAGCAGGCCGGTCAAAGCGCCAAACACGCGGCCGGTCTTGCCGCGCACCAGCTCTGGCACGTCCGGGTTCTTTTTCTGCGGCATGATCGAGCTGCCGGTGCAGAAGCGGTCGGGCAGGTCGATGAACTGGAACTGCGCGCTGGTCCACAGCACCAGCTCTTCGGAGAAGCGCGACAGGTGCATCATCGCCACGCTGGCAGCAGCGCAGAATTCGATGGCGAAGTCACGGTCCGATACGCCGTCCAGCGAGTTGCCGGCCACGGCTTCGAAGCCCAGCAGCTTGCAGGTGAGCTCGCGGTCGATCGGGTAGGTGGTGCCAGCCAACGCCGCGCTGCCCAGTGGCATGCGATTGGCGCGCTTGCGGCAGTCGACCAGGCGCTCGTAGTCGCGGCTGAGCATTTCGAACCAGGCCAGCAGGTGGTGGCCGAAGGTGACCGGCTGCGCGGTTTGCAGGTGAGTGAAGCCGGGCATGATGGTTTCGGCTTCGCGCTCGGCCTGCTCCAGCAGGCCCTGCTGCAGGCGGGTTATTTCGGCCAGGATCAGGTCGATTTCGTCGCGCAGCCACAGGCGGATGTCGGTGGCCACCTGGTCGTTGCGGCTACGGCCTGTGTGCAGCTTCTTACCGGTGATGCCGATGCGGTCAGTCAGGCGTGCTTCGATGTTCATGTGCACGTCTTCGAGGTCGACGCGCCAGTCGAAGTTACCGGCTTCGATCTCGCCCTGGATGGTTTTCAGGCCATCGATGATGGTGTCGCGCTCGGCATCGCTGAGCACGCCGACCTGCGCCAGCATGGTGGCATGGGCGATCGAACCCATGATGTCGTGGCGGTACAGGCGCTTGTCGAAATCGACCGAGGCGGTGAAACGGGCGACGAAGGCGTCGACGGGCTCACTGAAGCGGCCGCCCCAGGACTGATTGGTCTTGTCGGTGCTCATGGATTCACTCATTGCAGGCGTGAACGAAAAAGTGGCGCCGATAATAGCAGGGTTGGGCTGGCTGCCGCAGGACGCCGGTCGAGAGAAATGCCCGGAAAATGGCAGAGAAGGATTTTAAGGAATGAACGGCAGTGTTCCACGGACCGTCTACAGTTGGACAAGGGACTGGCGGTGAATCTGCCGTCCGAGTGAATCTTTGGCCATCGCACCGGTCTAGAGCGTGACCGCAGTGTCGCTCGAACCACACCTGTCTACGCTATACCTGTGCGAGACTCATTCAGGAATCCAGCGCAATTATGAATGTCCTGATCGTTGATGACGAACCCCAAGGCCGTGAACGCCTCACCCGGCTGCTCGGCGAACTGGAGGGTTACACCGTGCTGGAGCCCAGCGCCACCAACGGCGAGGAGGCCCTGGCGCTGATCGAAAGCCTCAAGCCCGATGTGGTCCTGCTGGACATCGGCATGCCAGGCCTGGATGGCCTGCAGGTCGCCGCTCGCCTGTGCGAACGCGAGGCGCCGCCGGCGGTGGTGTTTTGCACCGGGGACGATGAATACGGTGCCGAGGCATTCAAGGACAGTACCCTCAGCCATGTGACCAAGCCTTTCCAGCCCCAGGCGTTGCGCGATGCCTTGCGCAAGGCCGAAAAACCCAACCGTGCCCAATTGGCGGCGCTTACCCGGCCAGCCAACGAAGGTGGTGGCCCACGCAGCCACATCAGTGCCCGTACACGTAAAGGCATCGAATTGATCCCTATACCCCAGGTGATCTATTTCATCGCCGACCACAAGTACGTGACCTTGCGCCACGAAGCCGGGGAAGTACTGCTCGATGAGCCACTCAAGGCCCTGGAAGACGAGTTTGGCGAACGCTTCGTGCGCATCCACCGCAATGCGTTGGTCGCCCGCGAGCGCATCGAACGCCTGCAGCGCACCCCGCTGGGGCACTTTCAGCTGTACCTGAAAGGCCTGGACGGCGACGCCCTGACCGTCAGCCGCCGGCATGTGGCTGGGGTGCGCAAGATGATGCAGACGCTCTGAGGCCGTCTGCGCAAACCTGTGGCCTGGTTCTGCTCTTGTGGGAGCGGCCTTGTGTCGCGAAAGGGCCGCAAGGCCGCTTTCACACAAAGCCGCACATGACCTGTTGATCCGTATCTGCAAGCGATACCGGCGATGCTGTTATCATCGGTGGTATTTCTCTGGATCGGGGCGTTCCATGTCCACTCGCGAAATCCGCATTGCCACCCGTAAAAGTGCCTTGGCCCTGTGGCAGGCCGAATACGTCAAAGCCCGTCTCGAGCAGGCTCACCCGGGTCTGCTGGTGACCCTGGTGCCCATGGTCAGCCGTGGTGACAAGCTACTCGACGCGCCGCTGGCGAAAATCGGCGGCAAAGGCCTGTTCGTCAAGGAGCTGGAAACCGCCCTGCTGGACAACGAAGCCGACATCGCCGTGCATTCGATGAAGGACGTGCCCATGGACTTCCCCGAAGGCCTGGGCCTGTACTGCATCTGCGAGCGTGAAGACCCGCGTGACGCCTTCGTTTCCAATACGTTCGACAGCCTCGAAGCACTACCTGCCGGCAGCATCGTCGGCACCTCCAGCCTGCGCCGCCAGGCCCAGTTGCTGGCGCGCCGGCCAGACCTGCAAATCCGCTTTCTGCGGGGCAACGTCAACACCCGCCTGGCCAAGCTGGATGCCGGCGAGTACGACGCCATCATCCTCGCCGCCGCTGGCCTGATCCGTCTGGGCTTCGAAGACCGCATCACCTCCACCATCAGCGTCGATGACAGCCTGCCGGCTGGCGGCCAGGGTGCCGTGGGTATCGAGTGCCGCAGTGCCGACGTTGAGATTCATGCATTGCTGGCGCCACTGCACCATGCCGATACCGCCGACCGGGTGGTGGCCGAACGTGCCCTGAACAAGCACCTGAATGGCGGCTGCCAGGTGCCGATCGCCTGCTATGCGGTGCTTGAAGGCGACCAGCTGTGGCTGCGTGGCCTGGTCGGCCAGCCGAGTGGCGGAACGCTGCTGGTGGCCGATGCCCGCGCCCCTCGCGCTGCTGCCGAAACCTTGGGCGTACAGGTAGCCGAGGACTTACTGAGCCAGGGCGCCGAGGCCATCCTCAAGGAAGTCTATGGCGAGGCCGGCCACCCGTGAGCCAATGGCGCCTGTTGCTGACCCGGCCTGCCGAGGACTGCGCGGCACTGGCGCAAAGCCTGGCGGAGGAGGGCGTGGGCAGCAGTTGCCTGCCACTGCTGGCGATTGAGCCCGTTACGTTAGAGACCCCGCAGCGATTGTTACTGGAAGGCCTGCACGGCTTCCAGGCAATCATCGTGGTTAGCAAGCCGGCCGCCCGCCTGTTGCTTGAGCAACTGGCCAAGGCCAGCCTTCAGCCGCCACGCCAAGGCTGGTTCACGGTGGGCGAGGCAACCGCTGCGGTGCTGCAGGGGGCGGGGTTGGAGGTGAGCGCTCCGCCGCGTGGCGATGACAGCGAAGCCTTGCTGGCGCTGCCGGCCCTGCGCCAGGCAGTTGCCGCGCCGGCACCGCGTGTGTTGATCGTTCGCGGCGTCGGAGGTCGCGAACTGCTGGCAGAGCGTCTTGCAGAGCAAGGTGCTAGTGTCGAATATCTGGAAATGTATCGTCGCTGCCTGCCGGTATACCCGGCGGGTACGCTGATGCGCCGCATCGAAGCGGAACGCCTCAATGGCCTGGTGGTCAGCAGTGGGCAGGGTTTTGAACATTTGCAGCAGCTGGCCGGTGCGGATTGGCCGCAGCTGGCACGCCTGCCGCTGTTCGTGCCCAGCCCACGGGTCGCCGAGCAGGCCAGGGCCGCCGGGGCCCAACAGGTTGTGGATTGCCGTGGCGCCAGTGCCACGGCCTTGCTGGCAGCCGTGCAGCGTAGCGCTGCACCTGCCTCTTAAGGCGCTAAGCTGTACGCGATGCGCCCCCATGCAAAGGATGGATACGTGAGCGAGACTGTCTTGTCCAATAACGATCAGCCGTCGGCACAGACGCCGGCGGAACCCGTTACCGCCCCACCTGCCAAGCGCTCCGGCAGTGGCCTGGCAGCGCTGGCCCTGTTGCTTGGCGCGGCCGGGGTGGCGGTAGGTGGCTGGGGTGTCTGGCAGGTGCGTCAACTGCAAGGCAGCGAGTTCAACCAGGGCCAGCACATCGAGGCGCTGACCCAGCGCGCCGAAGCCCTGCAGCAGCGCGAACAGCAGATCAGCGCGCAACTGGCCAGCTTGCCTGCAGCCAGCGAGCTGGAAGACCGCCGACGCCTGGTGGCGCAATTGCAGGGCGACCAGCAGCGCCTCAGCCAGCGCCTGGAAACCGTGCTGGGAGAAAGCCGCAAGGAGTGGCGCCTGGCAGAAGCCGAGCACCTCTTGCGCCTGGCTACCCTGCGCCTTTCGGCCTTGCAGGACATCACCAGTGCCAAAGCCTTGGTCGAAGGCGCCGACGAAATTCTGCGCGAGCAGAGCGACCCGGGTGCTTTCGCCGCCCGGGAGCAACTGGCACGCAGCCTGGCCACGCTCGGCAGCACCCAGCAACCGGACCGTACTGGCCTGTTCCTGAAACTGGCAGCACAGCGTGAGCTGGTACAGCAGCTAAGCGCCCAGTCGCCCGAATTCGACACCAATGCCGATGCGCTTGGCGCCCTGACCGCCGATGGTGATGGTGCCAGCCGGCTGTCGCAGTGGTGGGCAGAAATCTCCAAGTACTTCCAGATCGACTTCAACGCCGATGAAAACGTGCGGCCACTGCTGGCCGGGCAGCAGCTGAACCAGCTGCGCCTGGCCCTGAGCCTGACCATCGAACAGGCCCAGTGGGCGGCGCTCAATGGTGACGCCAAGGTCTACACACAGGCGCTGGATGATGCCCGCAGCGTGCTGCTGGCGAACTTCAACGCCGACAACCCGCAAAGCAAGGCCATGCTCGACAGCCTCAATGCGTTGGCCGATCAGCCCGTGTCCGTGGTTACCCCCGACCTCAGCGAAAGCCTGGCGGCAGTGCAGGCCTACATTCAGCGGCGTCATCTGCCGGCCGAGGCTGAAGGGGGCAAGCCATGAAGCGTGTCTACCTGCTGGCCGTGCTGGCAATCGTGGTTGCCGCCGCGCTGGGCATCGCAGTCGCCAAGCACAGCGGTTACGTGCTGATTTCCTATGGTGGTTTCCGCTATCAATCGGGGCTGTGGGCGGCCCTGGCCGGCTTGCTGGCCGTGGTCGCGCTGTTGTGGCTGTTGCGCTACCTGGTCGGCCTGGTGCTGACCTCCAGCGGTGTGGTCAACCCGTGGTCGCGGCGTAACCGCAGCCGGCGCATCCGCGTGGCCATCGAGCAGGGCCAGCTCGATCTCGCCGAGGGTCGCTGGGCCAGCGCTCAGCGTCACCTGCACCGCGCCGCCGAGGCCGAGCGCCAACCGCTGCTGTATTACCTCGGTGCCGCGCGTGCTGCCAACGAGCAAGGCCGCACCGAAGACAGCGACAACCTGCTGGAGCGTGCCTTGGAGCGCCAGCCGCAAGCGGAACTGGCCATTGCCCTGACCCATGCCCAGTTGCAGATGGACCGTGGTGAAACCGATGGGGCTCTGGAAACCCTGTTGGCCATGCAGGAGCGCCACCCGCACAACAGCCAGGTGTTGCGCCTGCTGCAACGCCTGTACCTGGAGCGCGGCGACTGGTCCGCACTGATCCGCCTGCTGCCCGACCTGCGCAAGGGCAAGGTGTTGCCGCCCGCCGAGCTGGCCGCCCTGGAGCAGCGTGCCTGGGGCCAGAACCTGAGCCTGGCCACCACCCGTGGCGAGGACGCGCAAACTGCACGTCAGGCCCTGGAGCGCGCCTGGCAACAGCTGACCGCAGCCCAGCGCCAAGAGCCACAGCTGGTATTGGCGTACGCCGAGCAATTGCGCCAGGTAGGTGCCCAGAGCGAGGCCGAGCACGTGCTGCGCACTGCCCTCAAGCGCGAATACGAAAGCCACCTGGCCCGCCTTTATGGCTTGGTGCGCGGTGATGATCCGGCGCGTCAGCTGCAAACCGCAGAAGGTTGGCTCAAGGCCCACCCGCAAGACGCCAGCCTGCTGCTGACCTTGGGCCGTCTGAGCCTGCAGAACCGCCTGTGGGGCAAGGCGCGTGATTACCTGGAAAGCAGCCTGCGCATGGAGCGCAACCCCGAGGCCTGTGCCGAGCTGGCTCGCTTGCTCGCGGGGCTGGGCGAGACCGAGCGCAGCAACCAGCTGTTCCAGGAGGGCCTTGGCCTGCTGGACGAACGCCTGCTGGCGCTGCCTTTGCCCGAAGGTGTACGCGCCTGACCCACCCCAAGGCCCGCGCCAAGGTGCGGGCTTCGGGAGCGGGTAATTTATCGATTGCTGTCAGTTAGACCCGTAGTCCATTCCTTCCGGCGCTTCCCACTCCATCGCTGGAAATTTCCTACGCGATTCAGCGACTTGTCGCTGCTGTCGTGCCTTGAAACAAAGCGTGTCTTTCCTCTACCGTTTCAAACCACAACATCTCCCCGGGACTTACCCAGCCCATGCTTCCGGCCCATTTGCGCACCCTTTTTCTTCCTGCCTGCCTGGCTGCAATGGCGGTACTGGTTGTTTCATTCCACCTGGAAAACACACTGGGGTTGGTGCCTTGCCCCTTGTGCTTCAGCCAGCGGTTACTGCTTGGCCTTTACGCGCTGCTGTGCCTCGCGGCGGTGCTGCAGGCACCGGGCACGCGGGGCACCCTTCGTTATGCGCGGGTGGCGCTGGGCTGCTCGCTGGCCGGCGCGGTGCTGGCCGCGCGGCATGTCTGGTTGCAGGGTGCTCATGGGGTCATCCATATGTGCCCGGCGCCGATCGGGCGGGTGTTCGAGCACTCCTGGGCCGAGGCGGCGCGGCAACTGTTGCTGGGGGGGCCCGATTGCAGCTCGCTTACCTGGAGCTTTCTCGACCTGACACTTCCGGAGTGGAGCCTGTTGGCCTTCCTGCTGCTGGCGGTGCTGCCCTTGAGTTGCCTGCTGGCGTATCGTTTCCGCACCCTGGCAAGAACATGACTTGGCGCAAGGTTGCGCCATTAGCGCGACCAATGGCGATATAACAGTGTATTAAACACTTGTATGAACTTTGTGTGCTGCGTACCTTGAAGGCCAGCACGCGCGGGAATAATCTCCCAGCACGCATACCGAAAACACAACTGCTCGATGCCGTCCTGCTGATGACACCTTTGTGCTGCGCGGTCGTGGTGCGAGGTGCAGCGGCATCTACCCAGAAGGGAAGAGATCGCCATGCTCGATAGTTGTCAGAACGCCCAGGAACGCTGGGGTGGGGTTCACAAGCTGATCGACCGTTGGCTGGAGGAGCGCCAGGAACTGGTGCAGGCTTTTCGCGCCCTGCGCGATGTGAAGCCAGCCTTTGCCGACAAGGACACCAACGGGGACTTTTGCGCGCTCCTGGTCGATTACGTTTCGGCGTGGCACTTCGAAGTCTGCGAGCAATTGGCCAGCGAGGCCAAGGCTTTCGGGGACGAGAAGGCGCTGAAGCTGGCCGAAGAAATCAACCCACGGATCAACGACAGCACACAGATCGCACTGGCCTTCAATGACCATTGCGCCAAGGGTGAGTGCAAGGACACCGAGCGCTTTGCCGAAAAACTGGCCAAGTTGGGCGGGCTGTTGCATGAGCGCTTCGAACTTGAGGATTGCCTGATCGAGGTGCTGCACAACGCGCACAAGGAAGAAGGCGCGGTGCAGGCCTGAAGGTTGGCGTCAGTCGCCAACCGCCAGCAGTTCGATCTCGAACACCAGGGGGGTGTAGGGGGCAATCAAATCACCCGCCCCCTCGGCGCCATAGGCTTGCGCTGAAGGAATCACCAGGCGCCATTTGGCGCCCGCGTGCATCTTCGGCAAGGCCACCTGCCAGCCCTCGATTACAGAATCCAGGTTGAACCACTGGGGCGTCTGGTTCTGGTCGAACACCGAACCATCAGGCAACCTGCCCACATAACGCACCTGCACCTTGCCGCCTGCTTTTGGCTGCGCACCCGTACCTGCTTGCAGTTCGCTGTAGAGCACACCTTCCGCTAGTTCGTGTACCCCGTAACGCCCACGCTCGTTGGCCATGAAGCGTGTTTCTGCGGCCTGCAGCTTTTGCACCGAGGCGTCACCTTCCTGCGCTTCATGCTGCTGGAGCACCGCCTGCATGCGTGCCTTGTCGAGCTTGAGGGGTTGCCCCTGATAGGACTGCTTCAGGCCTTCGACCAGTGCATCCAGCTGCAAGCCCGGCATCTCCTGACGCAGCCGCTCACCCAGGCTGGCGCCCAGGCTGTAGGCCAGGTCATGGTCGTCGCTGTCGGCCAAGGCGATGGGGGCCAGCAGGCATAAACCTAAAACAAGATATCGAGGCAACGCCTGACTCCCAAATACCAGCAGTGATTAATTCAGCAACTACACTTTCACGCAGCTGCAAGATAACAACTTTGCCCAGGCATGCAACGCGGCGTAAATATTACGGTCAACATGCCCTAGCGGCGGTAGCAGCAGAAGCATAGTATGAGCCGCAATCTCGTCAGCCAGGAGGTAAACCATGTCGGCCAAAAAGAAGCCAGTAAGTACGCCGTTACACCTGCTCCAGCAACTTTCGGGCAGCTTGCTCGAACACTTGGAAGAAGCCTGCTCGCAAGCGCTGGCTGATGCGGAAAAACTGTTGGCCAAGTTGGAAAAACAGCGTGGCAAGGCGCAGGAAAAACTGCACAACGGTCGCCTGAAACTGCAAGACGCGGCCAAGGCGGGTAAAGCCAAGGCGCAAACCAAGGCGCAAAAAGCCATTGGCGAACTTGAACAGTTGCTCGACGCCCTCAAGGAACGTCAAACCCAGACTCGTTCTTACATTCAGCAACTCAAGCGCGACGCCCAGGACAGCCTCAAACTGGCCCAAGGTGTAGGTAAAGTTCGCGAGGCCGCAGCCAAGGCTCTTGACCTGCGTGCTACCAAACCTGCGGCCAAGCCCGCTGCCAAAGCGACTACTGCTGCCAAACCTGCGGCCAAGCCCGCTGCCAAAGCGACTACTGCTGCCAAACCTGCGGCCAAGCCAGCCGTCAAAGCGACCGCTGCTGCGAAACCTGCAACCAAGCCCGCCGCCAAAGCGACCGCTGCTGCGAAACCTGCAGCCAAGCCCGCCGCCAAAGCGACCGCCGCTGCTAAACCTGCAGCCAAGCCAGCCGCCAAAGCGACCGCCGCTGCTAAACCTGCAGCCAAGCCCGCCGCCAAAGCGACGGCTGCCGCCAAACCTGCAGCCAAGCCAGCCGCCAAAGCGACCGCTGCCGCCAAACCTGCAGCCAAGCCAGCCGCCAAAGCGACCGCTGCTGCCAAACCTGCAGCCAAGCCCGCCGCCAAAGCGACCGCTGCCGCCAAACCTGCAGCCAAGCCAGCTGCCAAAGTGACTGCTGCTGCCAAACCTGCAGCCAAGCCCGCCGCCAAAGCCCCAGCTGCCAAGCCAGCTACCGCCAAGGCACCTGCACGCACAGCCACCAAGCCAGCCGCCAAGCCTGTTGCCAGCAAGCCAGCCGAAGCCAAACCCGCTACGCCAGCCGGCAGCACCCCGGCCGTTACAACCAACTCGGCGACCCCGGCCACTTCGGCAGCCGCGTCGACACCCGCCAGCACCCCGGCTCAGGCGCCGTCTTCGGCGTCCTGAAGCGCAGCCGCCGCGACGCGCAGTTGATCCAGCGCGTCGTGGTGCCGGGCAGGGGCCGGCGCCAGCCGGGCCAGCCAGTCGTCCGAGGGCTCATGGGAGCCCCCGGGCCACTGTCGCGAGCGTTCCTGCAAGCGCTCCAGCAACGTTTTTTCTGCCTGCAACTCCAACCCCTTCACCTGCTCACGCAACGCAGCCAGTTGCGCATCATGCGACGCTGCCGCCCGCCATTGTTGGCGCAGGCTGCGTAACGGGGCCACCACTTCACGCTGCCAGGGCTCGACAACTTCCTGCAGCGCTTGCGCGCGCTCGTCCAGCATGACCACGCCACGTGCCTGCAGCCAGGTTGCGCACAACAGCAGGCAGACATCGCTACCTTGCGCTTGCAGCTCAAGGCACGCGGCTTCCACGCCAGGCCTGGCATACAGGGCCAGGGCGTAACTCCACAGGTCGTTGTGCATGGTTCCACTCGCGCTATGGGCCGAGGAAGCTGGTAGACTCCGCGACCATCATGATCAGACTATCCAACCTCACTTTACAGCGTGGTCCGCAGCGCTTGCTAGAAGGCGCCGAGATGACCCTGCACGCCGGTCACAAGGCCGGCCTGATCGGCGCCAACGGCGCCGGAAAATCCAGCCTGTTCGCCCTGCTGCGCGGTGAGCTGTCGCCCGATGCCGGTGACTGCCAACTGCCCGGTGACTGGCGCATCGCCCATATGCGCCAGGAGGTCGACACCCTCGACCGCCTGGCCGTGGACTATGTGCTCGACGGCGACGTGCGCCTGCGCAAGGTCCAAGCCGAACTGGCCGCGGCCGAGCAGGCCCACGACGGCACCGCCCTGGCGCGCCTGCACAGTGAACTGGAAAGCGCCGACGGCTACACCGCCGACGCCCGCGCGCGCAAGTTGCTGGCCGGCCTGGGCTTCACCAACGAACAGATGGACCGCCGCGTCGGCGACTTCTCCGGTGGCTGGCGGATGCGCCTGAACCTGGCCCAGGCACTGATGTGCCCGTCCGACCTGCTGTTGCTCGACGAACCCACCAACCACCTCGACCTGGACGCCATCCTGTGGCTGGAAGACTGGCTCAAGGGCTACCCCGGTACGCTGTTGCTGATCTCCCACGACCGTGACTTCCTCGATGCCGTGGTCGACCATGTGCTGCACGTCGAGCAGCGCAAGTTGAACCTGTACAAAGGCGGCTACACCGCCTTCGAGCGCACCCGTGCCGAACGCCTGGCGCAGCAGCAGCAGGCCTACGAAAAGCAGCAGGCGCAGCGCGCGCACATGGAAAAGTACATCGCCCGCTTCAAGGCTCAGGCCACCAAGGCCCGCCAGGCGCAAAGCCGGATCAAGGCCCTTGAGCGCATGGAGGAGTTGTCGGCGGCGCATGTCGATTCGCCGTTCGACTTTGTCTTCCGCGAATCGCAGAAAATTTCCAGCCCGTTGCTGAGCCTGTCCGAAGGCTGCCTTGGCTATGGCGACAAGGCCATCCTTGAAAAGGTCAAGCTGCAGCTCACCCCGGGTGCTCGTATTGGCCTGCTCGGCCCCAACGGCGCCGGCAAGTCCACCCTGATCAAGAACCTCGCCGGTGAGCTGGAGCCTTTGTCGGGCCGTTTGGTCCGTGGCGAAAACCTCGCGGTAGGCTACTTCGCCCAGCACCAGCTGGACTCGCTGGATGACAAGGCCAGCCCGCTGCTGCACCTGCAGCGCATCGCCCCCACCGAGCGTGAGCAGACCCTGCGCGACTTCCTTGGCGGCTTCGACTTCCATGGCGCCCGTTGCGACGAGCCAGTGGTGAACTTCTCCGGTGGTGAAAAGGCCCGCCTGGCGTTGGCGCTGATCGCCTGGGAGCGGCCAAACCTGCTGCTGCTTGACGAACCGACCAACCACCTCGACCTGGAAATGCGCCTGGCGCTGACCATGGCCCTGCAGGAGTTTGCCGGTGCCGTGGTGGTGGTGTCCCACGACCGGCATTTGCTCAAGAGCACCACCGACGATTTCCTGCTGGTGGCCGACGGCAAGGTCGATACCTTCGACGGTGACCTGGAAGATTACAGCCGCTGGCTGGTTGAGTACCGCCAGCGCAGCGCGCCGGCCAGTACCGCCCCGGTCAACCCGGACAAGACCGACAAGAAAGCCCAGCGTCAGGCTGCCGCAGCCTTGCGCCAGCAACTGGCACCGCACAAGAAGGCAGCCGACAAGCTGGAAACCGAGCTCAACCAGGTGCACGTGCAATTGGCCGAGATCGAGACCGCGCTGGGTGATGGTGGCCTCTACGAAGCGGCGCGCAAGGACGAATTGCGTGACCTGCTGGCGCGCCAGACCAAGCTCAAGCAACGCGAAGGTGAGCTGGAAGAGGCCTGGATGGAAGCGCTGGAAACCCTCGAAAGCATGCAGGCCGAGCTCGAGGCGTTGTCCTGATGGAAGAACTGCGGTCGCTGCTGCCAGGACAATGGATGGACACCTTCTGGCTGGGCTTGCAGATTCTGTTGATCCTGGTGGCAGCCTTCCTCCTGCAGCGCATCGTTGCTCGCGGGTTGAGCCGCCTGGGCCAGCGTTACCCGCTGCCGCCAGAACTGCTGGTCCCGGTGCGTGGCGGCCTGCGCTGGCTGATCATGGGCAGCGCACTGCTGTTCGTGCTGGAGCGCCTGGGTGTTTCGGCGACCGTGCTGTGGACGGCATTGTCCGGCTTTGTCGCGGTGGCGGCGGTGGCCTTTTTCGCCATGTGGAGCGTGCTGTCCAACCTGCTGTGCGCGGTGCTGATCTTCACGGTCGGGCCGTTTCGCATCGGTGATGTGGTCGAACTGGTCGACACCCTGGACAAGCCGGGCGTGAAAGGCCGGGTGATCGCCATCAACCTGCTGTTTACCACCCTGCTGGAAATGCCCGAAGCGGGTGGGGCCTTGGTGCAGGTGCCCAATAGCCAGTTCTTCCAGAAGTCGGTGCGGCGCTGGCGCGGGGCCGAGGCGCAGACGATGCACAAAGAGCCGGCTGGCGAAGCGGACTGAACCTGTACTTGTGGAGCGTGCTTGCCCGCGAAGAGGTCGGTACAGGCGATAGAAATCCATCAAAAATCGCTGGTTATTTTTTCACCAAAACCTTAGCTTAACGTTTTGCAACAAATGTTCGAGCGAGGTGTGTGATGTCGATGGAAGTATGGTTGGGCTTCTTTGCCGCCTGTTGGGTGATCAGCCTTTCACCCGGTGCCGGGGCGATTGCCTCGATGTCCAGTGGCCTGCAATATGGTTTCTGGCGTGGTTACTGGAATGCCCTGGGCCTGCAGCTAGGCCTGATCCTGCAGATCGCCATCATCGCTGCCGGCGTCGGTGCCATCCTGGCTGCCTCGGCCACGGCGTTTCAGGTCATCAAATGGTTTGGCGTCGCCTACCTGGTGTACCTGGCGTACAAGCAGTGGCGTGCCTTGCCGATGGACATGACCGATGAATCCGGCGTGCGCCCGATCGGCAAACCGCTGAGCCTGGTCTTGCGTGGCTTCTTGGTCAACGTCAGCAACCCCAAGGCGCTGGTGTTCATGCTGGCGGTGCTGCCGCAGTTCCTCAACCCGCATGCGCCGCTGCTGCCGCAGTATGTGGCGATCACCGTGACCATGATCACTGTGGACATGCTGGTGATGGCCGGGTACACCGGGTTGGCTTCGCGTGTGTTGCGCTTGCTGCGTACGCCTAAACAGCAGAAGCGTTTGAACCGGACTTTTGCCGGGTTGTTCATTGGGGCGGCGACCTTCCTGGCGACCCTGCGCCGCGCACCTCTCTGATCGGGCCACGGGGGCTGCTTTGCAGCCCATCGCGACACAAGGCCGCTCCTACAGTAATTGCATAGCGGCCTTTATTGTTTCTGCTTGTCTACCAGCCCCGTCAGCAAGTCCACCGGCATCGGGAAGACAATGGTCGAGGTCCTGTCCCCCGCAATCGCCCCCAGCGTCTGCATATAGCGCAACTGCATCGCCCCAGGCTCCTTGCCCAACATCTGTGCTGCCTGCATCAACTTCTCCGACGCCTGCAATTCCCCCTCGGCATGGATCACCTTGGCCCGCCGTTCGCGTTCGGCCTCGGCCTGCCGGGCGATGGCGCGGACCATCGATTCGTTGAGGTCGACATGCTTGATCTCGACGTTGGCCACCTTGATGCCCCAGGCATCGGTTTGCGCGTCCAGCACCTGGCGAATGTCCGCGTTCAGTTGCTCACGTTCGGCCAGCAGCTCATCCAGTTCGTGCTTGCCCAGTACCGCACGCAGTGTGGTCTGGGCCAACTGGCTGGTCGCTACCAAAAAGTCCTCGACCTGGATGATCGCTTTCTGGGGGTCGAGCACGCGAAAGTACAACACCGCGTTGACCTTGACCGAGACGTTGTCGCGGGTGATCACGTCCTGCGGCGGCACATCCAGCACCACCGTGCGCAGGTCGACCCGCACCATTTGCTGGATCACCGGGATCAGCAGGATCAGCCCCGGCCCCTTGACCTGCCAGAAGCGCCCCAGCTGGAACACTACACCGCGTTCGTATTCGCGCAGGATGCGAAACGCCGACAGCAACAGCATCACCAGCACGATCAGCACGGCGCCGAAACCCATTTGCATGAACATGGTCATTCTCCTTGCGCGGCGGCGGCAGCGCTCACTTGCAGCATGACGCCATGGCGCGCGGTTACCCGCACGTTCTGGCCGGCTTGCAGCACTGTTGCGCACTGCGCTTGCCATTGCTCGCCCTGGGCCAGCACAAGGCCACAGAACGGATTGTCTGGCATTACCTGGGTAACGGTGACCAGGCTGCCGACCAGGCCGGCGTCCCCGCTGACCAGTGCCCGTCGGCGGGCCTTGAGGGCCATGCCTAGTACGCCGCCGATCAGTAATGCCGAGAGCAGTGCCAGGGTGCCGATCAAGGCCAGCGGGATGCCAAAACCGGGGGCGTCTGTATCGATCAGGATCAATGCGCCGACCACGAAGGCAACGATGCCGCCAAAGCCGACCACGCCGAAACTGGGCAAGAAGGCTTCGGCGATCATGAAGGCAATGCCGAGCAGGATAAGTGCCACGCCGGCGAAACTCACCGGCAATAGCTGCAGGGCGTACAGCGCCATCAGCAGGCAGACGCCGCCGACTACGCCGCCCACCGCAGAGCCAGGGTTCATGAATTCGAACAGCAGGCCGTACACGCCAATCATGATCAGGATCAGCGCCACGCTGGGATTGGTGATCACCGCCAGTACCCGTGTGCGCCAGTCCGGCAGGTGTTCGACCAGGCTTGCGTCTGTGGTGTGCAGTTGCTGAGGCTGGCCGGCGACCATGAACGTTTTGCCGTCGAGTTTGCGCAACAGGTCGGGCAGGTCATCGGCAACCTGGTCGATAACGTTCAGCCGCAACGCCTCGCTGGCCGACAGGCTGACGGCCTCGCGCACAGCCTTCTCCGCCCACTCGGCATTGCGCCCTCGCAGCTGGGCAAGGCCGCGGATGTAGGCCGCGGCATCATTGACCTGCTTGCGTGCCAGGGTTTCCTCTTCGCCGTTTTTGCCCTTGTCGTCCTTGCCCGGGCCTGGCGGACCGCCGATTTGCACCGGTGTGGCGGCGCCCAGGTTGGTGCCAGGAGCCATCGCGGCGACGTGGCTGGCGTAGAGAATGTAGGTACCCGCGCTGGCGGCTCGGGCTCCACTGGGTGCGACGTAGGTGGCGACCGGCACGGGGCTGGCGAGAATCGCCTTGATCATCTGGCGCATGGCGCTGTCCAGCCCGCCAGGGGTATCCATGCGGATAACCACCAGTTGCGCGCGCTGCGCCTGAGCCTGAGCGAGGCTGCGCACCAGGTAGTCGGCGCTGGCCGGGCCGATGGCGTCATCGATGCCCAGCACCCACACTGCACCAGGCGCTGCCTGGCCACCTGGCGTGATGCCAAGCAACAACAGCAGCAACACCCAGCACCAGCTGCGGGCGATCACCTGTCGTCACCTCGTTTGCCTGTATTACACAAGTTTAGCCCTGCCTGCCGCGGCCCGGCCTAAAATTGGAGATTGGGGGGCGAAACCGGAGGTGCATCATGCGTATGGCAAAGACCCTGCAGGCCCGCCTGGACAAGGCCAACTGCGACTACGACATCATTCCCCACCCACATTCGGCCACCAGCCTGGAGTCGGCCCGCACGGCCGGCGTGCCCGCCGAGCGGGTCGCCAAGTCGGTGATGCTCGATGACCGTCATGGCAACTACATCATGGCCGTGCTGCCGGCCAACCGGCATCTGGACATGAGCAAGGTTCGCATGTCCGGGGCTTGGCAACTGACCCGTGAAAGTGGCCTGCCAAGCTTGTTCAATGACTGCGAGCGCGGCGCAGTGCCGGCCCTTGGCGATGCTTACCAGATAAAAATGCTGCTCGACCCGAGCCTAACCCGCCAGGGTGATGTCTACCTGGAGGCGGGTGATCACGATCACTTGATCCACATGAGCATGGAGCAGTACATGAAGCTGGTGCCGCACGCCGAAGTGCGCGAGCTGTGCTGATGTTTTCACACCACTGCCAGGCGGGCGTCGTGGACGGCCTACCTGGCGCTTAGGAGGAACCATGGAAGCGCCGACCCATCCCTTTGCCGACCTGTTCAAGCAGTTGGGCTTGCCCGACGATCCCAAGAGCATCGATCAGTTCATCACCAGCCATTCGCCGCTGAAGAATGAAACCAAGCTGGTGGATGCGCCGTTCTGGACCGACTCTCAGCGTGCTTTTCTCAAGGAGAGCATCATTGAAGATGCCGATTGGGCGGTGCCGTTCGATCAACTCAACGAAGCGTTGCGCCGCCCCCGAAAATAAAGCGCCGAGCGGCACCTGACGAGTGATCGGCCGTTGCTATGCTCAGGAAAACAATAAGGGGATAGCGCGATGAAAGATCCCTACGCACCAGGTTTCTGGTGTTCCGTGACGATCCTGGGCACCCTGACGGCCAGTTACTTCTATGGCATCAGGCAGACGCAACAGATGAACCAGGCGGTGCATTTCCTGTATGCCGCTGCCGCAGTCACCGTGGCGGTTGTACTGGTGGCGCTGACCTGGATCGCCTGGCAGCAGTTGCACCTGAACAAGCGCGAAGTGATCCAGGGGCGAACGTTGCTGACCATCTGGAACACCAAGGTGGCGCTGCGCCGCGTCGAAACCGTATTCGACCGGTATTTCTGGGGCAGCTACTGGCATTCGGGGCGCACCTTCGAAGAAGTCATGGGCGAGCTCAAGGGCACACCGCTGGAGCAGAGCCTGGATGCGCTGAAGCGCCAGTGCCGGGTGCTCGATCGCGAAATCCATGACCATCATCACCACTGGCTGGCCAACGCCCGCGACCTGTCCAGCGTGGCCCAGGCCATGGCCCGTGAGCGCTACCAGCTGGACCTGGGCGAACCCACGCACAGCGGCCACGGCAATACGGCAGTACTGAACCGTGACCTGGAAGTGCTGGTGTACACCTGGTCGGCGCGCCTGCGCAGCTTCGACCATCAGCTGGACGAGCTGGAGCGCGCCTACCATTGAAGGGGCTCACTCGCCGCGGATGTACTGTTCCATTTGTTGAATCAGGCTGGCCTGTTCGGCGATGGTTTCCTTCACCAGGTCGCCGATCGACAGCAGGCCGAGCAGTTTGCCGTTGTCGACCACCGGCAGATGACGCAGGTGACGGTCGGTCATCAGGTTCATGCAGAAGTCGAGCTTTTGCTTGGGCTCCACGGTGACCACCGGTGCACTCATGATTTCGCGCACCGGTGTGGCGGCGGAAGAGCGGCCTTTGAGTACGAGTTTGCGCGCATAGTCCCGTTCACTGACGATACCCACCACTTGGTTGCCCTCGACCACGGGCAGCGCACCGACGTTTTTCTCCGCCAGCATTTTCAGGGCGTCGAGCACCGAGTCATCCGGGCCGATGGTGTAAACGGTCTGGTGCTGGGACTTGGTCTTGAGGATTTGTTCGACGGTCTTCATACGGGCCTCTGCGGGTGAAAAAAGCGCTGTCTCGGTGTAACTAAAGCATCCGGTACGGCGCTCTGCACGGCAATGCAGGAAACGGCATGGAGTCGATTGAAAAACGGCATGGGTGTTTGCCTGGGCCGGCCTCCTCGTGGCTTTAGCCGCGAAGAGGCCGGTACTGCCAATCAAAGCTTCGGCATTTGCCCGAGCCGTGCCACCATCTCGCTTTCTACCTGCAGGTCCAGCATGAACTGGTCCACGGTCTTGAACTCGTTGTCGTTGTGCCCGGTGTATTTCACGTCCGGCATGGCCAGGCCGAACTGTACGCCATTGGGCAAGTCGTGCACCGAGGTCGCGCCGGCCGAGGTGCCGAACTCATGCTTCATGCCCAGGTTCTCGGAGGCCACAGCAAGCAAAGCTTTCACCCATTCGCCTTCGGGGTTGCGGTACATCGGTTCGTCCAGGCTATAGTCGAACGCCACCGAGGTGTGGCTTTGCCGGGTCCACTTGCCCAGTTTGTCGGCCAGTTCATCCTTGATCGTGGCAATGGGTTTGCCTTTGGGGATGCGCAGGTTCACCGCCAATTTCAGGCCCTTGTCATCCACGCCGACAAAGGTCAGCGAGGCGGTCAGCGGGCCCATGAACGGGTCCTTGAAGGCCACGCCGAGCTTGTTGCCAAGGTAGTCCAGGCCCCAGTTGTCGGCCGCGTAGCGGGCCGCATCGGTGAACTGGTTGTGCTTGAGTGGTACCTGCTGGCCAAGGCCGTTGATGAAGTCGAGCATGCGAGCAACCGGGTTCACCCCGGACTCCGGCTCCGAAGAGTGGGCGGAAACACCGGTCACGGTGAGCAACACCTGTTTGCCGTCGGCCTTGGCATCGATGCTGAAGTCGCTTCCGTGCTGCTTCACATACTTGCTGCCGGCTTGCTGCAGGTGTTTGGCCAGCTGTGCCGGGTTGTCGGACACCAGGGTCGCCACCGATGTGGTCGGGATCTGGTTGGTGGCCAGGCCACCGGTCAGGTTGACGATTTCGGCACCCTTGCCCGTGGCCGGGCGCTTGCTGAAGCTGGCCATGACCGTGCCGTAGCCTTTTTCGGCGATGACCACTGGGTAGCCGCCGTCGAGGGCCAGGTTGTAGTCAGGTGTAGGGTTGCGCTCGAAATAGTAGGGGATGGCATCACCGCTGGTTTCTTCGGTGGTGTCGATCAGCAGCTTGAACTGCCGGGCGAGCGGCAAGTTTTCATCCTTGGCTACCTTCAGTGCATACATCGCCACTACGATGCCGTTCTTGTCGTCTTCGGTGCCGCGGCCGTACATGCGGTCACCGACCAGGGTGACCTTGAACGGGTCCAAGCGCGTACCGTCGGCCAGCTTCCAGTTGTCCGGGTTGACCGGTACCACGTCGGCGTGGGCATGGATGCCGATCACTTCCTTGCCGCTACCCAGCGAAATTTCGTACACCCGGTTGTCGATGTTGCGGAAGGCCAGGCCGAAGCTGTCGGCCAGGGCCTTGATCTTGTCGGCGATCTTGAGGAACTCAGGGTTTTCGTACTGCGGCGTGCCCTCGACGTTGAAGGTGGGAATGGCCACCAGTTCGCGCAGGGTTTCGGTTGCAGCCTTGCCGTACTTGATGCGGGTATACAGGCCGAGCAGGCGGTTGATTTCGTCCTGTTGCTCGGCGGCCAATGGTGTGTTGGCCAGGTAGGCGTCGAGGGTTGCCTCGAGGTTATCGGCCTTGGCCAAGTCGCTGCCTTTGAGCTTGCCGAGGAACTGCTTGAAGTCGCTTGGGTCGCTGCCGTCGAAGGCTTTGACGATGGCAGCGGACTGCTGCTGGGTGAGGTTGGCCTGGGCTGGCTGAGTGAACAAGCCGATGCTGGCCAGCAGCAGGGTGGTGGCGGTGAGTTTTTTCAGGTGCATGGTTGCGCGCATTCCTTCGCCAATCATTGTTATGGGTTACCCGTCCGGAAACGGGAAGACGCCCACGCTAACACCAATGACCCGTGGCACGGGAGTGCCAGAAACGCGACTTGTCGCACAAACGAAAAAGCCCCGGGCTCAGGCCCAGGGCTTTTTTGATATGGCGCACTCGGCGGGATTCGAACCCACGACCCCTGCCTTCGGAGGGCAGTACTCTATCCAGCTGAGCTACGAGTGCAACGCGCACGCATGATACCCATCTGAATCGGTGACGTCCATCGCCTTGATCTGTAGCTGTTTTTACCTTGTTGGTTGTGCAGATCCCTACAGGCCGGATGCATGCCGACTTCTCAGAGGGCGATCAACTCGGGCCTCAGGTCCTCTACACGGCGTGACGGTGGCGGCAGGTAGCCGCCGTCGCCGGTGATCTGGTGCAGCACCTTTTCGCGCAGGCCGTGCAGCGCTACGCCGGAGCGCAAGCGCGGGTGCGGCAGGTCTATGCCCACCACCGATTTGATGCGACCCGGCCGTGGCTCCAGCACCACAACCCGATCCGCCAGGTACGTCGCCTCTTCGGCATCGTGGGTCACCAGCAAGGTGGTGATGCCCGCCCGCTCGCGAATGGCCAGCAATTCGTCCTGCAGTTGCTGGCGGGTCAGCGCATCCAGTGCGCCGAACGGCTCGTCGAGCAGCAGGATGCGCGGGCTGGCTACCAGGCCACGGGCTATCGCCACACGCTGGGCCATACCACCGGACAGCTGGTGTGGATAGGCCGACTCGAAGCCGACCAGCCCCACCAGTTGTACGAATTCATGTACCCGCCGGGCGCGCTCACCTTGGGTGAGCGACTCGTTGGCCAGGCCCAGCGCAATGTTCTGTTCCACGTTCAACCAGGGAAACAGCCGATGCTCCTGGAACACGATGCCACGTTCGCCACCAATACCGCTGACGGCGTGGCCGTCGATGCGAATGCTGCCGCTGTAGTCGGTATCCAACCCCACCAGCAGGCGCAGCAGGGTGGACTTGCCGCAGCCGGAAGCGCCGACGATGGCGATGAACTCGCCCTGGTTGATCGAAAGGTTGAAGTTGCGGATGGCCTCGAGCGGTTGGCCATCGACGCTGAACACTTTGCCCACCCCTTCGAAACTGACCAGGGGCGGGGTTGCGTCGGGCTGGTTGGCCGCGTGCAGGTGCGAAGTGTTGAAGGCGTTCATGCGGTTCTCCAGCGCGTGGCGCGCGATTCAAGGCGTTGTCCAAGGGTGCCGAGCAGGGCGCCGACCAGGCCGATCAACAGCATGGCGGCCATCACCTGGTCCATACGGAACAGCTGCTGGGCACCGATCATCAGGCTGGCGATGCCGCCGTCCGAGGGCATGAAGTATTCGGCACCGATGGTGCCCAGCCAGGCATAGATCAGCGACAGGCGCAGGCCCGCGAAAATGCCCGGGGCCGCACCGGGCAGTACCAGCAGGCGCAAGCGTTGCCACAGACCCAGACGCAGGGTGCGGGCGGCTTCGCCCAACTGTGGTGAGAGGCCGGCGATACCGCGCTGGGTAGCGATCAGCAACGGGAAGAACGCGGCCAGCCCGACGAATACATGCTTGGCCCCTTCGCCCAGGCCGAACCAGGCGGTGAGCAGCGGCACCCAGGCGAACAGCGCCACCTGGCGCAAGGCTGTCAGGCTCGGCCCGAACAGGCGCTCGGCATTACGGGACAGCCCTAGCACCAAGCCGGCCAGCAGGCCAGCGCCGCCACCCAGCAGCAAGCCGGTCAGGGTGCGTTGCAGGCTGAGCAGCAAGGCTTGTGGTAGCGAACCATCAGCCAGGCCGACCAGCAGCGTGCGCAGTACCTCCAGTGGCGAGGTCAAGATATTCGGGTCGACCCAACCGAAGCTGCTGCTGGCCTGCCACAACGCCAGTATCGCCAAGGGAAGCAGCAGGCTTTGCCAGCCACGCGGCACAGCACCGCGCTGGTGTTCCCCGGTGGCCGGTTGCGGCCAGTAAAGCAGGCGATGTTCCAGGGCCGAAAAACTGCGCTCCAGCACGGCACCGACCAGGCCGATCACCAGGATGCACAGCAGCACCAGGTCGAGCATGAACAGCTGCCGCCCCCAGACCATCAGGTAACCGATCCCCTCGCTGGAAGCCAGCAACTCGACCGCCAGCAGTGAGGTCCAGCCGGTGGCCAGTGCCAGGCGTACGCCAGTCAGAAAGGCGGGCAGGGCCGCCGGTAGCAACAGGCGCAGAAACAGCAGATGGCGAGGCAGGCGCAGCGCCGCGGCGGCCTCGCGCAGCTTGGGCTGGGCATCGCGCACACCGACCAGCGTGTGCAAGGTGACGGGGACCACCACGGCTTTCACCAGCACCACCAGCTTGAGCAACTCGCCGATGCCGAAGAACAGCATGAACAACGGGATCCAGGCCAGGGTCGGAATCTGCGCCAGCGCCACGAAGGTTGGCAGCACCAATGTCTGCGCCTGACGCGAAGCGCCCAGCCATACACCCAGCAGCAAGCCGCTGCCGATACCTACCGCCAGCCCCCAGAACAACCGCTGCAAGCTTATCCACAGGTGTCCCCAAAGCTCGCCGGCGCCAAACTCCAGCGCGCTTTGCCACACCAGCGCTGGTGCCGGCAGTATCTGCTCGCTCATCCAGTGCTGCCGGCTGGCCACCCCCCATAGCAGCGCAATCAGCACAGGCAGCAACCACGGCAGAACCCGCTCCACAGAGAGAATGCGGTCCCTGTGGGAGCGGCCTTGCGCCGCGAATGGGCCGCGTAGCGGCCCCCCCCGATTCCTGCTCAGCACTCCATTCATAGGCCATTTCCCGAAGCGTTGTTAAGTTATTCACTTATGGAATTAAAAATTAACTTAATCAGCATTCAAGAGATAAGAGCATGCGTCCTCTGCATGGGGAAGCCCCTTGCCGTTGCGTTTTCCTCATATTTTCCATGCGTTTTCCGCAAGCTCCGCTCAGGCCCGCATGCAGCCTGATTTATGCCTTTCAGTTACTAAAAAATGAAGTTTTGATCTTTGTGGGTTCTAACCAGACCTGCCTAGCTTCTGGCCAAAGCGCCGGCCATCGCCGGTGGCAGCCTGCCAAGGAGCCTTGCCATGAAAATCCCGTTGCGTCACCTGATTACCGCCCTTGGGCTGGCGTTCACCCTAAGTGCCCACGCGGCTGAACCGGCCAAGCCAGCAAGCATCCGCATCGCCGTCCCCGACCTGAGCGCCGGCAGCAAGGCCAGCGCCGGTGGTGTGGTCGATGTACTGCGTGACCAGCAATTGCTGGAGAAGGAATTCGCCAAGGACGGCATCCGCATCGACTGGCGCTTTTTCAAGGGTGCCGGGCCGGTGGTGAACGAGGCATTGGCCAACGGCCAGGCTGATTTCGCGTACCTCGGCGACCTGGCGGCAATCGTCGGCAAGGCCAATGGCCTGGATACCCGCGTGCTGTCGGCGGGCGTGCGCGGGGTGAAGAGCTACCTGGGCGTGGTACCGGGCTCTGGCATCAAGACCCTGCACGACCTCAAGGGCAAGCGTGTGGCGGTGTTCCGCGGCACTGCCAACCAGTTGTCGTTCGCCAGCGCCCTGGCCAGCCAGGGGCTGAGCGAGCGTGAGCTGAAGGTGATAAACCTCGATTTCAACGCCGCCAACGCTGCGCTGGCGGCCAAGCAGATCGATGCCACCTGGGGCCTGTCCAACCTGCTATCGCTGCGTGAGCGCGGGCTGGTCGAGCTACCGGTCAATTCGCGTGACCTCGAAGGCGCCGGCAGCACCCAGGCAGTGCTGCTGGGCACCGGCGATTTCATCCGTCAATACCCCGAGCTGGTGCAGCGCCTGGTCAATGCCCAGGAGCAGGCCAGTGCCTGGCTGCGCGATGAACACAACCGTCAGGCCTACATCGATCTGGTGGCCAGCAACGCCAATTGGCCGCGCAGCATCCTCAGCGATGACCTGGCCAAGGAAGACCTCGCCCACTACTTCGACCCACGCCTGGACGCCGGATTCGTCGGCCAACTGCAGCAAGGCGTCGACCTGGCTGCCAAGGAGCGTTTGATTCGCCGTGGCTTTCAGGTGGCCGACTGGATCGAACCGCGTTTCCTCGATGCTGCGCTGAAACAGGAGCAGGCCGTGCAGGCCGCCCGCTGAACCTTCAAAAACCCCGACAATGACCGCAAGGACCACGACCATGAGCAATGCTGCCCTGGCCACCGCGCCACAAGCCCTTGAACTCGACATTCACCCGGTTGCCGGCCGTATCGGCGCCGAAATCCGCGGGGTAAGACTGTCCGCCGACCTCGACGCAGCTACCGTCGAGGCTATTCAGGCGGCCCTGGTACAACACAAAGTGATCTTCTTCCGTGAGCAGACCCACCTGGATGACCAGAGCCAGGAAGGTTTTGCCAAACTGCTCGGCGAGCCGGTGGCCCACCCGACCGTACCGGTGGTCGATGGCACCAGCTACCTGCTGCAACTGGATGGCGCCGAAGGTCAGCGAGCCAACTCCTGGCACACCGACGTGACCTTCGTCGATGCCTACCCCAAAGCCTCGATCCTGCGCAGCGTGGTGGCGCCGACATCCGGTGGCGATACCGTGTGGGCCAACACGGCTGCGGCCTACCAGGAATTGCCTGAGCCGCTGCGCGAGCTGGCCGACAAGCTGTGGGCGGTGCACAGCAACGAATACGACTACGCCAGCATCAAGCCAGATGTAGACCCGGCCAAGCTTGAGCGTTATCGCAAGGTATTCACATCGACCGTGTACGAAACCGAGCACCCGGTGGTACGCGTGCATCCGATCAGTGGTGAGCGGGCACTGCAATTGGGGCACTTCGTTAAACGCATCAAGGGCTATTCGCTGGCAGATTCGCAGCACCTGTTCGCTGTGCTGCAAGGGCATGTGACGCGCCTGGAGAACACTGTGCGCTGGCGCTGGCAGGTGGGGGATGTGGCGATTTGGGATAACCGCGCGACGCAGCATTATGCGGTGGATGATTATGGGACCCAGCCGCGGGTTGTGCGCCGGGTCACATTGGCGGGAGAAGTGCCGGTGGGTGTGGATGGTCAACTGAGCCGGACTACGCGTAAAGGTTGAGAGTGCCGGGGCCGCTTTGCGGCCCTGTCGCGACACAAGGCCGCTTCCACAAAAGCACGGCGCACGCCGAGCCAATGTGTAGCGGCCTTGTGTTGCGATCCGGGGCGAAGCCCCCAGCTACATCTCGGTATCACAGGCAATCAACTGCCTCACCAGCCCTTGCGCCAACGGCGACAAGCCATACCCCACCCGGCTCACCACTCCATAGCGTGTATGGCACGCTTCTTCCTGCTCCGGCGTCAGGTCCGCCAGCTGCAACTTCACCAGCCCGCCGTCGCGTTGATAAGGCCGCAAATTGGCATTGCAGGCAATGCCGATGGTGTCCGAGTGCATCACCACATTCAGCAGCGCGTACCCATGCTCGCACTCCACCGCAGGCAAGAAGTCCTGCCGCCCACTAAGGTCACTGAGGATCTTGCGGATATTCGGCGGGCGAAAAGTGGTGGCCATCGGATAGTCGAACAGGTCTCGTGCCAGCACGCTCTGCCGCTTGGTCAGCGGGTGCCCGGCGCGGCAGCAAAAATGCCAGCGTTGCGGCGTCAGCTTGTGCACTTGGTAATCCGGGTCAGACTCGAACTGGCGGGTGTCGGCAACGAAAAACTCGATCTCCTCGGCTACCAGCTTGCGGTTCAGCGCCTGCCAGTTGTCCACCTGGAAGCAGGTGCGCGCCGCCGGGAATTCGGCCACGAAGCGCGCCACCGCACGCGGCACCAAACCACCGGCTGGCGCGGGGCCGGAGCCAAAGCGCACCACCCCGGTGGTTGCGCCGTTGAATTGGTGAATTTCGTTGACCAGGTTGTGCGCCCCATGCACCAGCCGCCGCGAATGCTCCAGCACCAGCAACCCCTGGCGGGTTGGCGCCAGTTCCTTGCTGGCGCGGTCCACCAGGCGGCAGCCGATGTTGTGCTCCAGGGTCTGGATGCTGCGGCTGAAAGCCGATTGCGACAGGTTAACCGCCGCCGCTGCCGCCACGAAACTGCGGTGCTCGACAAGGGCAATGTAGTGGCGCAGTTGACGCAGATCGATATGCATTTTCTACATTAAAACCTTCGGTCAAATGCAATTGCTGACAAGGGTGAGTCCCCTTATAAAGGGTGTTACTTATTCCACTAAATATGAATTACAAATATTTATATCACTTAAAAGAATATAAGCCCGTCTGACCGCGACTCGGTTCCGCCAACGGAAATGCTCGCCAGGGCCCATGCCTCAAGGAGCATTTGCATGTCCGGACTTTCCCGTTGGCCTGCGCGCGCGTCGCGTTTCACCTTGCAACCCTTGGCCGCTGGCGTGCTGCTGGCGGCGTCCTCCGGAAGCTTTGCCGAAGCGCCGGTCAGTGCCACCCCGGCGGTGGAACAGGAAGCCAAGCTCGGCACCGTCACGGTCAATGCTCGTCGCCGGGAAGAAACCGCGCAAAGCGTGCCCACGCCGATCAGCGTGTTGGACAGCGAAACCCTGGAAACTCAGCGCATCTACCGCGTGCAGGATTTGCAACAGTTGGTGCCCAGCACCAACGTCGCTTATGTGCATGCGCGCCAGTCGAGCATCTCGATCCGTGGCCTGGGTAACAACCCGGCCAGCGACGGCTTGGAAGGCAGCGTTGGTATCTACCTGGACAACGTCTACCTCGGCCGCCCCGGCATGGCGGTATTCGACCTGCTGGATGTCGAGCAGCTGGAAGTGCTGCGCGGCCCGCAGGGCACGTTGTTCGGCAAGAACACCACCGCTGGTGTGCTGAACATCACCACGCGCAAGCCCACCTTCCACCGCGAAGGCAGCATCCAGCAGTCGTTCGGCGAAGACGGCTACCTGCAAACCCAGGGCAGTTTCTCGGGGCCGATCAGCGAGACGCTGGCCGGGCGCATCAGCGCCTATCGCACCGAAGACGATGGCTATGTGAAGAACATCCACAACGGTGACGACCTCAACGGCGGCAAGCGCCAGGGCTTTCGCACCCAACTGCTGTTCAAGCCCAGCGACACCTTCAACCTGCGCTGGATAGGCGAGTACAACGAAGAAGACTCCAACAACGGCATTCTCAGCCTGTACAGCACCGGGCCGACCATCAATGGCGTCAATCGCTACGAAAGCCTGGCCGCCCAGGCGGGCGCGACGCTGGTGTCGGGCAAGGACCGCAAGGTCAATTTCGACGCCGACCAACAGGTGACGGTGTTCCAGGGCGGTACTTCGGTGGAGGCCAACTGGACCTTGCCCAACGACTTCACCCTGACTTCGATCACCGCCTACCGCTGGTGGGACTTCACCCCGCGCAACGACGACGGCCTGAACGTGCCGGTGTTCTACAGTGCCGGTGTATCGGTGCGTGACAAGCAGTACTCGCAGGAAATCCGCCTGGCATCGCCCACCGGTGGTGCATTCGACTATGTGCTGGGTGCCTACTACTTCAAGCAGGACCTGGACAACAAGTCCTTCACCTATTACGGGCCGCAGGCGGATATCTGGAACCTGACCCCGGCCGGTGCGCTGAACAACGTCAACACAATTGGTGATGGGCACATCGATACCGACAGCTACGCGCTGTTCGCCCAGGGCACCTGGCATGTCACCGATCGCCTGGACTTCACCGCCGGTATTCGCGGAACCTACGAAGAAAAGAGCGCCTGGGTGACTCGCGATGCGCCCAGCGGCGGTGCCGCGGTAGATGGGGCCGCTGCCGCTGCGCGCCAGGCCCGGATAGGTGCCTATGATTCGGGCGACCTCAACCAATACAGCTTCAGCCCTTCCGGCCTGTTGGGCCTGAGCTACCGCTTCAGCGAGCAACTGCTGGGCTACGCCACCCTGACTCACGGTGAGAAATCTGGCGGTGTAAACCTGACTGTAGGCGCCGCGCCACGGCTGGGCACCGATTCGCTGCTGGTGGGCACCGAGCGGGTCAACAACGCCGAACTGGGCTTGAAAAGCACCTTGTTCGACGGCCGCCTGCAACTCAACAGCAATCTGTTCTGGGCTGAAGTGCATGGTTACCAGGCCAACGTCTACGACCAGATCAACCGCGTGCAGTACCTGGCCAACGCCGGGCGCGTGCGCTCGCGCGGCCTGGAGTTCGAGGCCACGGCGCTGCCGATTCGTGGCCTCACGGTCAACTTCAACGGTTCGTGGAACGACGTGCGCTACACCGAGTACAAGGACGCCCCATGCCCGCCGGAGGTGAGCCTGGCCAATGCCACTGCCACCTGCGATCTGTCCGGCCACCAGGTGGTCGGCGCCTCCAAGTACATCGCCAACCTCAACACCCAATACAAGTGGCAAGCCACCGAGCATGTCGAGCCCTACGTCACTGCCAGCTACGCCTTCCGCTCGAAGGCCGTGGGCACCATTGACGATTCCGATTTCGGCCAGATCCCCAGCTACGCGCTGGTCAACCTTTCCGCCGGTGTGCGCCTGGACCAGGGCGACGGCGTGGTCGACCTGTCGCTGTGGGTGAAAAACGCCGGCGACAAAACCTACTTCACCAGCCTGTGGAATTCCGCCAACGGTGGTTATGCCGGCGTGCTCGGCACCCCACGCACCTTCGGCGCAACCGCCCGTTACGACTTCTGAGCACAAGGAGCTATGCCATGAATGCCAAGACCCAAACCCCTGCACTGCCTGAAGGCGCCTGCCTGACCGCAAAAGTCCCGGAGCGCGACGAAGCGCTGCTCGGCGACGTGGTGGTCAACCCGTACCGCCTGGCGCCGCTGACCGCGATCATCCGCGACGGCGGGCGCAGCCTGAGTGACGCGCATGTCCGTGTGCTGGGGCGCGGTGAGCGGGGCGTGGACATCGTCTATGACGTGTCCGACCGTTCGCTGTGGACCTACGGCGGTATCCCGGTATTTGGCCTGTACCCGGACCACGTCAACCAGGTGGAAGTGACCTACAAGCTCGATGGCGAGCGCATTCGCGAGCAGTACCAGATCTACGCCCCCGCCGTGCGTCTGCCCGTGGTGGCGAAGCAGACTGCTGCGTTGCCAGAGGTGGAACCGGTCAAAGTGGCGCCGGGCTTCGAAAAGCGCCTGTACCTGTTCAACCATCTGCAGGGCGACATTCCGGGCGGCCGCGCCTTCAAGTGGAATGCCCTGGGTGGTGCGGCGGAATGGGACCAGGTGGGCAACAACTGGATTGCCGACAGCAATGGCGATGTGCGCTGGTACCTGGATATCGAACAGATCCACGACTCCAACCGCCGCGATAGCCTGGGCGGCACCATGGGCTTCCAGCAGACCCGCGACGGCAAGCTGATCTGGGGCCAGGGCCAGACCTATTCCAAGTATGACCTGCTGGGCCGAGGCATCTGGCAGCGCAGCCTGCCCGACAAGTTCGCCGACTTTTCCCATGAAATCCGCGAAACCAGCAATGGCACCTACTTGCTACGGGTTGGCACCAGCGACTACCGCCGCCCTGACGGCAAGCGCGTGCGCTCGATCCGTGACCATATCATCGAGGTCAGCGAGGCCGGGGATGTGCTCGATTTCTGGGACCTCAACCAAATCCTCGACCCCTACCGAGGCGATCTGCTGGAAACCCTCGGCAAGGCGGCGATCCAACTGCCGCCTGGGGTGCAGAAACAGGACGAGCGGTTGGCCAACGAATTGGCCGAGGGCGACTTGCCCTTTGGTGACACGCCGGGGGTGGGCACCGGGCGTAACTGGGCACACGTCAATGCCATTGATTACGACGCCGATGACGACAGCATCATCGTTTCAGCACGTCACCAGGGCGTGGTGAAGATCGGCCGTGACAAGCAGGTGAAATGGATTCTCGCCTCCCCCCAA
>NZ_BCBQ01000038.1:0-52147 GCF_001320885.1 Pseudomonas sp. NBRC 111140 | reverse complement strand
CCTCGCTGAACTTCACCAAAGCGGGGTAATCGGCTGTCAGCGTATGGCTTACGCTTTTCAGCTGGAACGGTGAATCTTCGAAGTATTCGTAGAACGCTTCGTCGACTTCGCCATCCGCGAACTCGCTGAGGCAAAAGTAGATATTGTCGTACGCGTCGAACTCAAACGCCTGGTTGGTGATTGCACGGCCCTTGCTGTTGGTAGGCAGCGCGCTGCCTTCACACCTGTGGTTGTACAAGCGGTCACGGTCATCGTAATCAAAGCGCTCCGTCAGCACCGCCGTACCGGCTTTGATCAGCGTGCGGCTGTGCAGCATGTTGTCGTCGCGCCACACTTGTTCGAGCGCGCGCTCATCGAGGGTGGTGTCAAGCCGGCTCAGCTTGAGGGTGCGCGACGTTTCCCGGCCGCGGTGGTCATAGGCCTGGGTGCACAGCAGTTTCTGCGGGTTGGCGGCCTCGGCGTTGTTGGTGGTCAGCGTGGTATGCAACAAGCCTGCACTGTTGTAAGTGAATACCGCTTGCAGCGTGCCTTGGGTGATCGAGTGCAGCCTGCCAAGTTCATCGTATTCGTATGCTTTTCGGCTGTTGTCGCTGTCGCTGCACGTCAGCATGCGCCCTTGCAACGAATAGACGAAGTCGCGCGTGTAGACATCGCCCGATTGTTTGTCTGCCCAGCTTTCACTCAGCAGGTAACCCTGGTCGGTGTAGCTGTAGCTGCGTGTACCTTGCTCGTTCTGCGCTTCGGTAATGGCTGCGGAGGCCATGCTGTACTTGAAGCTGGAAGGCTTCTGGTTTTTCCCCGCTGTGATACGTGTTGGCGCGGTGCCGACCGCCAGGTCGTACTCGTAGTTGAACGTGCGGCCAGAGCCCATGATTCGCTTCTCTGGCAGCAACTGTGAGCCGCTGTACTCGCGCGTTTCCTGGTGGGGGCCAACGGTCACTTTGACCAGGCGGTCGATATCGTCGAACTCGCGTCCACACACCGAACGCCCTTCATCGTTGCGTTGCGGGTGCAGCAGCAGGGTGGTCGCCAGTTCATCGGTGCTGTGGTGGGCAAACTCCCGGCTCAACGCCGAGCCGTCCGCGCGATCGGTGCGCTGCATGCGCCCCCAGATGTCGTACCTGTAACCGGTGGTGCGTTTGTGTTCGGCACGTGCGGTGTGCTTGCCGCTTGCCGGCACGCCGAAGGTATAGGTTTCTGCGACGCTGCGGCCAAAGCCGTCATAGCTGTAGGCGCGTGTCGATGCCGAGGCACCGTGCTCATCCAGCGTTTGCACCTGTTCTGGTTTGTCGAAGCGATTGAAGGAGGTGGTGCTCTGGCTATTTCGCACACCGGGTTGGTCCGGGTACTCCTCCCAGGTGGTGACGATATCCCCCTCGGCGCCGAACGGGGAGCGGTCGGTGAACACGGTCACCCCGTCCGGGCGCACGGTAGCGCAACGGTTACCCCAGTTGTCGTATCGATGCTGGCTGGTCAAGGCCAGTTCGCGGTCGGGCAGTTGGTCGTAGGTGGTTTCGTTTTCCAGCTGGCCGAAGGCGTTGTAAGCGGCGGAATAAACCTGATACGTCTGTTGTTGCCTGGCCTTCGAGGCCACCGCCTCGCATACCCGCTCTTCCTTGATGATGCGGTTGAGGCCGTCGAACAACACGCGGCTGATTACGCCCAGGTTGTCTTCGGTTTCCTGAAGGTTCTGCTCAGCCGACACGGCATAGCGATAGCGGACAGTGGCGCGCTTTTCGTCATCGTCCGGTGCGGAGGTTTCGCTGGTCAGCCGATTGCTTGTGTCATAGCTGAAGCGCGTGACCGTGTCGTGAATGTCGAGGTTTTCCAGCACCTGGCCTGTCAGCGGATGCTGGCTCTGTTTAGAAACCTTCTGGCTCAGGTTATGCCCGATGGTCGTCTGGGTGGTCTGCAGGACATCGCCCAGCGCCTTGTGCGAGGAGAGGCTGAACTTCCACTCAAGCGTTGTGGTGGTGTCGGCCAGCACTTTACCCAGCTTCGTCCCATCATGCTCGGCATGCAGTGTAGTTTCACGTTTGCTCATGCGGCCGTGGTAGTGAGCATTGCTGGGGCTGCTGAGGTAGGTCCGTTTGACCGTGCTAAGGGCGCGCAGGGCCTGCGGGTTGGCGGCGTCCGTCAGCACTTCCTGTTCGATGGCCAGCCATGTCGAGGCGATTTCGCCGTGTTCGGGCAGGTCGATGCGACCCTGCAGGGTCCCCAGCGCACCATAGGTAAAATCGGTGCGTAGCACGGTGGCGCCTTCTACCACGTTGGCAAGCGTGCTCGGGTAGACCGTCTGGCTTTTTACATGCTTCTTGAAGCCGTTCGGATCAGCGGGGCATTTGCCAGGTTCGCCGTTGGCGTCGTAGTACTCCAGCACGGTGTACCCGCCATCCTGCTGAATTTCCTTGGTGAGGTTACCCTCTCGATCGTATTCGGTGGTGATGGTTTCAAAGCGCTTTTTGTTGGCATCGTCCTCCATTTCCCAAGAGGTCGTTACCGTATTCGCCATCAGGTAAATGGGCGGCTGTTTGCTGAAGGGGTCGCCCAACTCGCCGTGATAGACGATTTGGGTTCGGGTGACCTGTTTGCCCTGAGCGCGGGTTTCCTGGGTGCTGCGGTGGAAGCGGTCGTAGTGGGTGGTGACGGTGCGGTCAGCCTGGCCCGTGCAACGCTGGGTGGTCCTGCACCAATAGCTGTAGCCGGGGTCGACAACGTCGTACAAATTGTCGCGCCCGCTGTTGCGCCAGGTAATGGTGCTGCCATTACCCATGAAGTTTTCAGTGGAGTAGTCATAGTCCGTGCGCATTTCCGGCTGGCCTTGCCCTGGCTGAACGCGATGGCGTTTGACCCGTGGCAGCTTCTTGTCGACGCCCGGCAATGCATGGCCAGGATCCCCGTCGATGCCGTATTCGATGTGCTCTACAGCGCCTGTGGGCGAGACCACTTTGGTCACGCAGGTCTGCCCATGCACGGTCTGGTAGTCGAATTGCCACTGAGTCTGGTCGGGCAGTACCACATTCTGCAGTTGTCGCCCCTTGAACTTCAGTACCTGGCTGGCTTGCACATCAGCGGCGCCAGGGTACAGGGTGAACTCAGTCGTGCCGCCGTAGGCGACCTGCAGCAACAGGCGGCCTTTACCTGCGCCATCGGGATGCCCGCTGTGTACGTGCGTCAAGCAAAACCAACCCGGGGTAACCGAGTTGCTTGCGTAGGTGAGTTCGAGCCAGTGCCCGGACGGTGCGTAGATGCGTGTCGGCAAGGCCGCACGCTGTGCGCCCGCGCCCATCTCTTCGAGTATTTCGACCACGCCGCTACGGTGCACGACGCGGAAGCGCCCTTCGCCATCCTTGTGGAAGTGGAAGGTATCGAGTTTTTTCTCGCTGATGCTCTCGATGCCGTCCACGGTGAACTGTTCACCGGTAAACAGCGACAGGGCGCCACCGCCTTCAGGGTAGGCATGCTCGACAAAGCGGGAAAGGTTCAAATCCCATCCTTCGCCATACCCGACATCTCCCGCGGCCATTGAGTTGTAGGCCAGGCTTAGCGAGAAACTGGCACCGGCACCGCTGTCGGCAACCAGTTCAGGCATCGCGATGCTCAGCCCATATTGGCCGGTACGTGGGTCGACACGCTTTTCGACGGCGAAGTTGTTGGCATTGGAGTGCGCGGCCATGCTGCTCATGGGGTCACCTGCGTTTGAGGATTGGTTGGGTAGAACAGCTGGCCGCAGCGGTATTCGGTAGGGCCATTTTCATCGGACTTGTGCGCGCGCCCGATCATGACTTTGCCAATACCACAGGTGAAGTCAGATTCGGGTTCCTTGGCCGAGCCCTCCCATTCACCGGGCACGACGACCAATTTGTTTGCTTCAACTTCCTTGTCTTTGTAAAGCGTGGCGCAGCGGTAGGTGGTGTAACCCGTTTCATCACCTTCGTGGTCGCGCCCGACCATCACGCTGTCTGTCGGGCATGTGAAGTAAATGGGGTCGACTTGGTCTTTGTTGTAGGTAACGGCTTCTGTACAGTTTTTGTCTGGTTGTTCGTCGGTAAGGCTTCCAGGTTTGCGCCTGCCACATTCAGACATTTTGGGGGAACTGTAATCTTCGTTGAAAAGTATTTTCTCGGTGCCATTACCATTCACGGTCTGGCAGGTATAGGTGGTGTCGCCGTTTTCATCACCTTCGTGCTTGCGGCCAATCATCACTTGGGTAGCGCTGCAATTAAAACTGCTACCCGACTCTTCTATATTGCCGCTGGTCGATATTTCTCCCAAGGGCACGGCGATGAGTTCTGGCGTGTTGGAGTCATCGGAAATTGAGATTTCCAGGCAACTTAGTTTGCGATTGATTCTGCCGCTGCCGTTGTGAGTTTTTTCTACTACTTTGAAACCGACAGGTTTTTCGCCGGCATCGTTGGTGTAGTCAATGTATTTGCCTACCTCGAACTCTGCCAGGCGGTCAATGCCAATTTCAGGGAGTTGCGAGGGATTGCGTGTCGTCTCCAGTCGGATAACGAAGCTTTTGTTATCTTCGGGGTCGTCCTCTGTGTAAAACGTATCGTCCAATTTCGTGTCGCACAACCAATCATCGGT
Organism: Pseudomonas sp. NBRC 111140; assembly: GCF_001320885.1. Lineage (NCBI taxonomy): Bacteria > Pseudomonadati > Pseudomonadota > Gammaproteobacteria > Pseudomonadales > Pseudomonadaceae > Pseudomonas > Pseudomonas sp. NBRC 111140. The sequence continues at coordinate 47,554 of NZ_BCBQ01000038.1, read as the reverse complement.
CAGCAGGATTTCTGCGGAGGAGGGAATATCTTGCATCAAGATATCGCTGGGCTTAATGTCATAGCAATTACCCACGCCTAACCCGCCGCGCTCCGCCACGGAGAGTTTTAATGTTTTTCCTGCACCGGCTGGGGGGATATCCACGGTGCAACGGCGTTCCCCAAAGTCTCCGGTTGGCGCTGAAATCAGGGTAATTGTACCTGCGCTGGCATAGGGGGTAATTAAGCCACAAAAAATGAACGTTAACGTCAAGAGAAGAGGCGGGGATGGGGCGCGGTGGGTACGGCTTCCCCGTGTTGTATTTATCATGGTCGAACTCCGTTGTTTATTGATCAAGCTGCTGATTAGCAGGCCACTCCACGCAGGGATGGCCCGGTAACGCTCAGGCTAAAACAGCTGGATTCGGTTGGCACCTGGCATAAATAACAGGTAGGGCGCAGGCCCAGCCAAGACGTGCAGTGCCGCCGGGCACGGGCTTGGGCCTAGTATTTTTGCCAGTGGTCGAGCACCGGTTGCAGGCGTAAAACTTGGTTCCGGCAAGCCTGATATGGAGTAAGAACAATGATTTCAAAAGCGGAAAACCGCGCGATCGACAGCGTGGGGGGGGGCGCAACTTTCATCAAGCCCAAGCCGGTCATTGAAGGGTTGACGCAGAGCCTTGAAGTGGACCTGGACCGCTTGGGTAGCGACAGCCTCAGCGCCGTTATTCGAGGGGCAGGGCTGAGTCACGGAGACCTTGTTTACTCCAATTGGTTAGGGGTGGATCCGGAGGGTGTTCCATTTGACTTGGTCAGGGAGGTCACCCTGGTACAAGACCCGGATAATGTAGTTTTACAGATAGACAATCGGACCGTGACGAATGCCAGTGGCGGTTATGCGTTCCTGTCGTACCAAGTTAATGATGTGACAGCGCCAGAGTCCATGCGGCAGTTTTGTTATGTGGGTGTGCGTGGCCCCGGTAGATTGCCGGTGGTGCAGGTACTGCAATCGCACGGTTTGAAGATCAATAAGGATGAGTTGCAGCAGCATGCCCACGTGGTGACGGCTGCTTACCAGGCCATTCAGGATGGTGATCAGGTTACATTGACAGTTCGACGCTTCAGAAGTACGGGGTTGGAGTTGTCAAAGCTGGAAAAGTCATTGCGCCCGGAACAGAAGTTCAACGGTGAGCCGCTGGAATGGTTGATACCCAAATCGGACCTGAATGCAGTCGATGTGGATGGGCGTCTTGAAATGAGTTATACCGTTAAACTCAAGGACGGTCGCGAACTTGCACCCTCGCGTACGCAAACGTTCTTGATCAGCGACGCAGTGGACACGGGTACATTATTGCCCGCACCTGAGGTGGGCAATGGTGGTGGTAGCGAAATTGATCCTGGCAACTACCCAGACGGTTTACCGATTATCATCGACGGTTATCCGCAGCCTGCCGTAGGTGACTATTTGCTGCTGGCCTGGGTGTTGCCGTCGGGCGAAGCCAGCGTGCAAGTTATTCGTCTGGATGAAAGCAGCCTGGTCGCCGGGCGATTTTCCCTGCTGATCGAACCGGCACTGTTACTTGCCAGCCTGGGGGCAGTACAGGTTTTTTACCAGTACGCGCGTGAAGGCGCCTCGTTGACGTCACACGCAGTGCCACTGGACGTGACGGCGCCTCGCGCAGTGCCTCCCATGCCTACTGTCAGGGACAGCACGAATGCCGGTGCGGCAGATGAATATAATATCAATGCCTGGGATATCAGGAGAAATGGGGCCTACGTCCTCATCCCCAGCGAAGCCGATCTGCGCCCGGATGAACACGTTGAAGTGCACTGGCAAGGCGACCCGAACGGTGGCCGAACAATCATTCAATACCCAGATGCGGAAGGCCCGTTGGTATTCAACGTGCCTGCCGAGTTTGTCCCGGCCAATATGGGTATCACGCCGTCCAAGCGGTTCGAAGTTTTTTATCGGATAGTGGAAACGAATACAGGGCTTCATTGGGATAGTAAAGCGGTGAAGTTGCTGGTGTTGCCGGTGGATGAAACACGGTATGAACGTATTGATTGCCCGGATGCAAACGCCGATGAAGAGCTGGTGTTGGTGCCCGCGGGTGGCAGGCTGAAGTTGGAACCCTGGTTATTTATCAAGAAAGACCAGCTACTGAGCATTCACCTTAGTGGTATAGGGGCTGGGTCGGTACCGGTAACGGAAGTGTTGCGCGATCAGGTGCCGGTTACCGAGTTGCAGGTGAAAGAGGGTGTAGACGATTTACTGACTCATGAGCTGTTGAGCAAGCTACAGCCGGACCAAAAATTTTTGGTTTGGGCCAGTGTCAGTTTCGATGGCGTCCAATGGACGGACTTTCCGAAACTAGACCTGACGCTCAAGGTATGAAGGTGAGCGTTGTCGGGATGCGCTCGGTTATTTGCCGTGTTGAAACAGTGAAGGAACGGCCACTTAAAGCGGGCCGCTTGAATTTATTTGCAGGGCTGAACAGGCTCGATGAAGCGAGGGATTGGTCGTGACAAACCTTACTAAAGAACAGATACTCCAGCAGCTGGCTGGCGGCACGGTCATGGCGGGTTGGTCTGCTATTGCCCAAGTGGGGCGAGATCAGATCAACCAGTTATTGTCGGACCAGTGGCTACAAAGCTATACCAATCAAACGTTCATCGAACCCATGAGCATGGCGTTTGACCTGGACGAGGGCGGCCAGTTGCGTGGCGAGTTTCGCAACCTGGTATTTGGCCCGCCACAGCTGTATTTCGAAGAGGCCAACTTGCTGTCGGCCGTCACGACCGTGCGAATGACCCTGCTCTCGGGCGATTACATTCAGCATGCTTATTTGCCGGGCAGCCCGCCTGTACTGTTGCGGGCTCACAGTGTGAATGAGGCCATGCGCTATGCGGTCAGCGCGCACATAGAGCTGAAACTGCAGCAAAGCGTGAGCGGGCAGTATACCCAATTGGTGCTGGCGCTTTCAGATGCCCGGACCGATACGCTGCAATGTGACCTGGGTACCACCGACTATGCATCGAAACAGATAGGCAAAGCGTTTTACGACCATTGGCTCAACCAACCTAGCGCTCGCCAGGTCTATACCTTGGTCGAGTTCGATGGCGAAGATTACGCGTCGATGTCGCCCAAGAGCATCAAGGTTTTGACCCAGAGGGCACCTTGGGGGGCCAAGACAGACAAACTGTTCAAGGACAAGGCCGCTAGCGAAGGCGATGGCGCGGTGGTGTTGATGATGCAGTTACGCTCGCATCTGCTGCAGGGCACGCTTCCGCAACCCGGCAACAACTTCCCCTATCTAAGTCCCGGCACAGCCGCCACAGGGGCCGAGCATTCATGCTCGCTGTTGCTTGACCCAATCAACGATCGCAAGCGTGGCGAGCCATTGGCTCAGGTACTCAGGCCGGTACGGATACCCAACGCGTATCGCTACACGTACGAAGACGCTGACAAGTACGAGCCAGCCGATGTGGTCGGCTTTGGTCAGATTTCGCCCACAGAAAACACCTACCGGGTAGACCCAGCCACGGCAAGTACCGTGGCGCAGGGAAGCGTGCCCTTCGCGCTCAATGGGGTTACGCCCGTCACGGCGTGGGCAACCGCTAACCTGAGGAGTGTTTCTGCCAGTGGCACAATTAGCGCCGCCGGCATTTATTCGTCGGGCGATGCAGATCGGTTCATCGCCGATAGCCAGGTTTCGGTGGTGACGGGGCAGTACCTGGATGGCAGTGGCAGTGAGCAGTCACGTAGTGCGGTGGTGGTCGAGCACGTCAAGCCGGTGCAGATATCCCCTCGAATCATGGTCACCGGCGCCAATGGAGTGCCGATCGAACTGTCTGCCTCAAGCGTGAATGGCGGTACCCTTAAGTGGGATAAGATCGATACACCGCAAGCATTACGCGCTTCACGAGGACCGGGACGGGCCGGTAACCTCGACAAGCGCGACCACAGCAGCGCATACGAGTTGGACCTGGGCAGGTTGGAAGACCTGGGTAATGGCAAGGCCCGTTTCACGCCGGCAATGATCGAACCAGGTAAACCCGAAATCCTGTTCCAGGTCATTCGCGTCACGGATACTCGAACGAACGCCTATGCCGAGGCGACAGTGGTAATCGTGAACTGGCCCCAGCGCTATTTTGTCGAGCCATTCTATGTGGCGGGCTACAAGCCCAACGCCACCGTGCCATTCAAAGTCACGGATGCGCCCAGCGACCTGACGTGGCATGTGTTTGGAGAAGGTGATGTAGACCAGAACGGTGTCTATACCCCCCCCCGAGAACGCCCAATTGCCGGTTACCGTAGTAATGGCCGATTACAATGACTCGCGGAACGGGTACGCAATCATCGAACACCGACCGGTCGCAACCGCCGCACCCGTGGCCAGTAGCTGGGATGGCCTTCTCAGGTTTGCCGTCGAACTGCTCAGCGTTGGCAAATGTTTTGCCAACGGTATGCAGCAGATTGAAGTAAGAATAACCATCGAGACAAAAGTTGATAGGCCGGGGGTTATTTCGCCACCGATCAGCGATAAAGAACTCGCCAGCCTCAAACTGTACAACGTTGAGGGCGGCAAGGTGCTTGAATTCCTACCTGACGGTGAAGAAGGCCTTGAACCAGGCGACGGCCCTAAAAATTGGGTCGTGAATAATAGTGCCAATCGGGTGGGATCACGTACTCAGGTTATGCAGGGCAGCGCGCGAGGGGAAGACAGTACCCGATACAAGCGGTTTTTCCTGCAGAGTACCGCCGTTGGCACGCTGGAAGTGGCTGCCCAGTTCAAAGGTGACGATAATGCAGTCTATCGCTCTACCGATTACGTCGACGGTACCCAGAAAGTAACGGTGGTTGCTGAGTCCGTGCCTGTTTTTTCCAGGGATGCCTACACGTTCACGCGTGTCCCGGTGAAAGGCTGGGAAGGCGTGGGTGATGAAGACTTTCACAAGGTAGACGATACCACCGACTATTGGATACTGGCGGGAGCAAAAGATGATGCCTTCCAGACACTGAAGTTTCTCAGGCTGAAGTTCGAAGACGACAGCCCCGTGTCGACGATGCGCTGGGAGTCTGATCAGCGAAGGGAAAAGTACTGCAGTTTTACCGGTTATGCGTTCACCCCATTTGTTCGTGAGAACAGCCAGCTCGGTAACGAAACAGACAACCCAGAGGACCCTGAAAAATACCTTGTACATGACGGCTTGTTGCAGGCGTTGGTGCAATACCAAACCCAGCTCGATACCTATTTGGATACAGAGCTGCTTGATGACTATAAAGCTGCGGCGGGCGACGTTTGTTTTGCTCTGCACCGGGTATCGGACCTGCCTATTATTTACGACAAAGAAAACCCCATTGAAAGGCAGTGGCGAGCCGAACTGGAAAAGCCCTTGTCGTTCCGCCTGATGGATCAGAACGGTAATTGGCATAAGCTCAGGGTTTCATTCCATTTGGCGAATGGTCTGCAGGGTAGTCGCGACAAGCTGACTTACGCGATCAACTAATCAAATGGATTATTTAGGAGGCTTGGTATGTCTGGTAAAACGGCGTTGCATTCCGGTGCGTTCAATTTCTTGAGTTTCATCAGTAATGGTGTTGATCCGCGTACAGGCCAGTATGGCCTGAGTATCGCGTTGCCTGTGTTGCGTGGTGACTATCTTGGGGGGGTGGAGTTTCCATTGAGGCTCAGCTATAGCTCGATGGGGGCGGGGGACTTTGGATATGGGCAAGGTTGGGATATCAATTTAAGTAGTTTCATCGAGGATGCCTACCCTGCCGGGGGAGGGGCACTTTCGCTGTATACCGGTGAGCGATTTACAGTGGACGGCGTGGAGAGTATTAGCGAGAAAAAGCTGGACTCTTTCCATTTTCACAAGGATGGCGATGGGCTGTACCGGGTCGAGCACAAGGACACACCACTGACGGAAGTGCTGCAGCCCGTTAATATCGGTACAAGGAAGTTGATGCTGCCGAAAAAAATCTATGCCGATTCAAGGCGTTGCTTGGAGTTCGTCTATCGTGACAATCCGCAATTGCCAGGTACCCCCTGCCTGAGTGAAGTGTTTGATTCAGGTGTGGGTGGGGGGCGGCCAGCTCGCCTGTTGTTGATTGAGTACTCGGGCGATATGGTCATCACCTTGTACCCGGATCAACCGGAGGCGAGGGCCAGTTACACCCTCAAGTTCAACGGGCGGCGGCTGGAACGTGTGGTGTTGCCCACCGATGAATTGGCGTACTGGGAGTTTTCCTACCAGCAGGTGCATGGGCAAACCTGTGTGAGCCGGGTGCGAACGCCGACGGGCGCGGTCGAGCATATCGAGTACGGTGTTGACGGTGACCCTGGCCACAAGCTCCCAGGGGTTGAACAATATTTGCCGCGGGTCAAGCGCCACCGCATTGTTCCGGGTTTTGAGCAGCCCGATACTATGACCGAGTATGACTATTCCACGACCAACTTCGTGGGCAATGGCAGCTCTATCGTCTGGAACAACAATGGCCGCGATAACCTCTACGAGGTGACGGATGCCAACTATTCCTATTGGAGTAAAACCACCGAGCGCTGCCCAGGACAGGCGGATCGCACCGTCTTGTCAACCTACGACCGCTTCCACCGCAGTGTCGAGGTAAAACAGGTTCAGGGCCAATGTGTGAATACCACGGTCAGCCAATACCCTGGCAATCCGGCGGAGCCCTTCATAAAGCAACCTGCGAACTTCCAGCTGGCGAGCCTTTCGACCCAGACCTGGCAAGTGGAGGGAAATGCGGCGATTGGCAAGGCCGAACACGCTACCACCTATGACGTGTTTGGCAACCTGATAAGCGAAGTGCCCGCCACGGGCGTCGAGACGTTGTACGAATATTACCCCGCTGCAGGCGAGCTGGGCAGTTGCCCGGCAGACCCGCAGAACTTTGTGCGCTGGCGCAAGAGCCAGACCATTAACCCATCATCCGTAGGCGAGGCCGCAACCACGCGCACGCAGTTCGTCTATAAAGCGCTCGACCCGGTTCCGCTGCCCGACGGCACGCCCGACTATATTGCCAAACAGTGGCTCGTGGAAAAAGAACAGCATTTTTTTGAGCTGCAAGGTGACGCCAAGGTGCCGGTACCGCTGAGCCATTCGCTTACCGATTACCATGAATCCACAGCGGACTTGTTGAGTTATGGGCGGCCAAGCATCACGACTTTCACCATGGGCGACCAGGATACGACCACGTCGTACACCTACACGACAGAGGTCGTGGAACACCATCCAGCCTTGGTGACCACTCAAGTGGTGACGGGCTTCGATCATGGCCAAGCGCTGGAAGACGGCACCCTTCGCGATGTTCAGAAAACTATCGTCCTGAAGCACTCGGCATTGATCGGTGAGCCATTGTTCAACCGGGATGACAACGATGTGGAAATTGCCTATGCCTATGATCGACTGGCCCGTGTGATCAGTGAGACCGTTGCACCCAACGATCCCATTTACAGGGCCTATCGCACTTACAGCTATGTGCTGGCGGTTCTTGACGAACCGGCTGTGCAGACGTCGAGCGATGTCAAGCGCGTAACGACCCGATCGAAACTCGATGGTTTGGGCCGTGTATTCGAAGAGGAGCGTATGGACGCCGATAGTGCCGAAGTATGGCGACGCCAGGCGTATCGCAAGAGCTATTCGGCTGTTTACAACGCTTACGGCCAACTTGAGGAAGAAACCGAATACGACTGGATGGCGGATGAGGTTTCCGAGCAGGGGGTTCACCGTCCAGTCGACCTGCCGTTGACGGTGCGCTATGGCTACGATGACTGGGGCCAGCAGGCGTGGCAAATTGGGCCTGATGCTATCCGCCACGTTGAAGAGACGAACCCGGTGGGTAACCAGAACTCGGCGTTTATGCCTATCAAGCGCAGTTGGCGGGAGTCAGAAGATCGCGCTGACGCAAGTGGCGTGACCGAAACTTGGTTCAACCGGTTCGATGAACCCACCCAGGTCAGGCGCTTCAAGTCCAGGGACGATACCGTTGCATACAGCCAACATACCTATCATTACGATGGCCTGGGGCGTGTGGCCCGGGAAGTGGCGGCCGATCAGTCCGTCACGCTGAGTACTTACGATCCCTTCGGCCGGTTGCTGGAGCAGACCCTCCCCGACAGGTCGGTGGTAACCCGCCGCTATGCGGACTTCGACAGTGGCGACCTTCCGGCATACATCGGTGTCAATGGCATCGAGCTGGGCACACAAACCTTCGATGGCCTCAAGCGGCTATACAAGTCTGATACGGGTGGGCGTAAGCGCACTCTGTACTATAAACCTGGGCAAAACCGGCCGGAGAGGGTGTTTACGCCCTCCAAGCAATGGGTCGATTACGAATATAACCCCGTGTTGGGTGAAGAGCCGCTAAAGCGAGTATCCAGCCGGTTCACGGCTGATTACCAGTACGATTCGGAAAACGCCCGGCTGTTGAGCTGTACCGAAGATGGGCAAACCCTGGAAAGGGAGTATTTCAGTACCGGGCAGATGAAGTTGGAGAGGCGCAAGGAGGGCGACGAAGTCTTTGAAATGCAGTATGCATTCAGCTACCGCGAACGCATGCTGAGCTACACCGATGTGCTGGGCCAGGTGCAAGACTATGAGTATGACGCGGCCGGGCGTTTGCTGCAGACCACGCTGGGCTCGACGGTAGCAATGTTCGCGTACGACACGCTGGGCAGAACGTCGGAAATCGCAACGCGTGATGGCGACAACTTCCTCATTACTCAGTTGGAATATGACGATTTCGATCGTGAGACGCTTCGCCGTTTCGATATGAAGGGTGAGATACAGACGTTGACCCAGCGGTACGATGAATGTGACCGCATCGTGGTGAAAACCTTGTGGCCAGGGGAGCCGGGAGAAGACCAGCGGCGACAAGCCGAGGTGTACGCTGATCGTGTTCGGGGCAAGGTGTTTCAACCTGCCGCGTCTGCAGATGTCAATGAGCGGTTGAAAAAACATCTACGCAAAGCACAAGCCCTTTAATTCGGGAGCTGGCGGTGTGCTGAACGGAGAAAACTGGCTCAGGAACGAGGTCTATGCGTACGAGAGTCGCGGTCGCTTGTATGACTATAAATGCAGTGGCGAATTGGCCCCAGTCGACCCGCAAGGGCATGTGATCCGTGGCCAGGCATTTGAGTTTGATGCCCTGGACAATATTGTGCTGGTTATCACCGAACTGACCGATAAAGACACGGGCGCGCCGGGTGAAAATGTGGCCGAGTACTTCTTCGAATATGAAGACCCTGCGCAGCTCAGCAAAATAACCAATAGCTATGAAGGGTATACAGCCGAGCAGAGGTTGACGTATGACGATGACGGCAACCTTGAAGACGATGGTGAGGGCATGGAAATGGAATATGACGCCACGGGTAGGCTGAGGTCAGTCGTCAAGGCGGGGGGGACCTCGAACTATTACTATGATGGTGTTGATCGTTTGAGTGGGCAGAGTTGATCCTGTGCTTGTAGCCTTGCTACCCCTTGAGAGCCCGCGCTAGCGCGGGTTTTTTTTGTTTTGGCCGGTACGCAGATAATATAACGGCCATGTTGGCAACTGACAAATTTGCCAGTTGTGCGGGGGGAGGATGTGGATTTCAATGATCACGTAGCTGTCCGCGCAGCCCCTTATGTTGAGTGTCTAATATGAAAGTAGAATTGAAAGGGAAAATTAAAGTAAAAATTAAAGAAAAGGTGAGCGGTAAAAAAAGCAAGCCCTCAGGCCGTAAGCGTGTTTTTGCGCCTGTCTCACCTCAGATCGATCCGGCCCTGATAGCAGACCCCACCGATAATACGATGCTGAGCTCGGCCTTGACAGATGATGCAGTCGATATTGATTTGACCATCACTGATTGGGGTGCAGCAGGTGATCCCAATGTAGGGGAGTTTGACCAGATGTGGCTGTTGCATCTGCCAGACGGTGGGGCCGAGGAGGAGCTGCACAATGGTCAGTATGATAGAAACAGTGTTTTCCCCTTTGACGTTACTCTGGATAAGGATCAGGTAAAAAGATGGGGTGAAGGCGGTCATACTTTTTTTATCAGGGTCGTCCCTTATAACAACCCCCTGCCTGTAGATTTTCCCCCGTTACACTTGATCTTTGATCGTGTCGCTCCCTACCCCAATCAAATGCCCAATCCATTCCCGGCTATTGCTGCCGTGTTAGACACCAATATTGGTTCGGTTGAGCTCACATTGCCTGGCTATCCACTTCCGAGTGACACCACTTATCCCGGTTGGGATGCTAAAGATACCGTAGGGTGGGTCTGGCGCAAGCAAGTGCCTGTTGATCCGGGTGACCTGGTACCAGACGGCACCGCGCTTGTCACTACAGTGCCTCTGACGATACCGGTGCCTCAGAATGTTATTGAGGATGAGGGGGACGGTGGCATCCTTATCGCCTACATTCTTCAGGACAAGGCCGGTAATCGCAGTGCCGTGTCTAGGGCCACGCGCGTTACGGTGGCGCTAGGGAATTTGCCTGTCCCGGCGGATTTCCAGAAGCCTCTGGTGTTAGACATGAACAACGGTGTGGTGGATCAGGACGCCGTGCTTAAAGGTATAGAAGTGCAGATTGATGCCTTCCAGCATTTCAAATCGTCGGATCTGATTACCCTCCATTGGGGCACACATGATTTCGCTGAGCGGGCAGTGGGTACGTTCCCGGTCAAGCAGGCTATTCCTGCCAGTGTTATCCTGGATATTTACGGCAAAGGCTCTACAGGCGTCAAACCGGTCGATGTAACGTATGAAGTGCGGCGTGGCGATCACCCATTGGGCGGTGAGAGTGACACATTCGATGTCAACCTTGAGCGCATTGGCCCGATCGTGCCCGACCCTGATCCGGAGTGGCCGGGGCCTGTAAATCCGCAAATGGCCCTGCCGGATGTATATGGAGGCAATGATAACCAGAAAAATCACCTGACCGAGAACGATGATGGCGCCGATGCCGAGTTGAGAGTAACGATCGACGCTGCATTCGCGGAAGATGATCTGGTTGAGTTTTACTACACCGATGAACATGTCATCGAAGCGGATTATCAACTTGAGCAGGCCGACCCTGGCAACGAAATCAAAGTGACCATCCCGTGGGCATACATTCTTCGACACGACAATGGCAACCGCTTTGCTCACTATGAAGTCAGCCGTGCAGGTGTGCCGAACAAGGCTGCTTCTGGACCTCAGCCAATTGTGGTGGAGGCTATTGTCATACACCCGGAAGCTGCGGAGATCCTGGGTGGTTTTGTAAGCGGAGGGCGCCTGTGGCTGAACTGCACTTCGTTGTTTGACCCTGCGGATCCAACTGATGTTAACCCTGATGTGCGTATCAATATCCCTGACCTGAGCAAATGGTTGGCCAACGGTGAAGACTTGACACTGACCTGGACGGCGACCCAGGGAACTGCTCCTGGTGGGCTCGATATACCAAATGCTAAGTTTGAAAAAACTATTCAGTTGAATGCGACTAACCCACCCACCGGGTTCGTTTGGCGAATCCCTTATGCCGATGGCCTGAAGCCGATTTACGAGTTCAATCAGGCAGTTACTTATGATGGGCTGGCGACTTTCATTTATGCATTTGAACGTAATGGTAAAACGATCACATCCGAGCCTGCCGTGGCAGTGGTATCCATGCACTCGTTTACCGCCGAATGCCCACTTGTTCGTCCTTGAGTGTTGGCGATCCGGCATGCGGGCTGGGTTTGCTGAAAAGTCGCATCAATTACAGGACTTTTCCTACTCGCGATTGGGTGATTTCTTAATAGCCTTTCTCACGTTTTTGCTGCCCGTTTGCGGGTTAATCGATGAGGCTAAAGTGCAATGATCAAAAGGCGCAACTTCACCCTGTCCCCCTTGGCGTCAGCCATTGGGCAACTCTTGCTAGGCGCCTCTGCTGTGCTCTTCACTGGGCCTGCAGGTGCCCTGACGCTGGTGGACGATGAGCAACAAATCGGTGCCAGTACCCCGGTTGAAAGCTACAGGGTCAATGACGGCGGGCGCTTGGTAGCCGAGGGGGCTACCACTCAGCAGATCGACGTGCGCACAGGCGGAGGTCTACAGCTTGAGGGCTCCACGGTATCCGCCACGGGTGTCGCTGCAGTCATGGTCAATGGCGGTGCTTCGGCAACCATCGCCAATGGCTCGCGCCTGACCAGCAACCTGTTTGGCCTCGATGTACTGCGCAGTGCGACGGCGGGTTCAACGGTGTCGGTAACGGGCAGCCATATCGAAGGCGGGGTCGGCGGTGCCAGGGTGGCCGGGAGTTCTCATCTTTCCCTGACCGACAGCACCCTGGTGAGTACCGGGGCAGCCGGTGCTGCTTTGCTATTTGGCGATGCTCGGCTGGATGCGACCAACAGCCAGCTGACCGGTGCCACGGATGGCATTCGGGTGGTGGGCGATGCGCTTTCGACTGAAGCTGCATCGCTCAATCTGCAGGGCTCGCGGGTGGAGGGCCAGAATGGCGCTGCCATCCGGGTGGGTAGCGCAAACCAGGCGCCCGGCGATGCGGCGATCACCATCAGCGGCGGTACTACGCTGGTTGGCAGCAATGGCAACCTGCTGGAAGTGGCGAACGGCTCCAACGCTACGATGCTGGTGGAGGGTAGCAACCTGGTAGGTGATGTCCTGGTGGAGGACGGTTCCAGCGCCAAGCTGACCTTGGGCAACCAGGCCAGCCTGACCGGGCGCCTGACCAATGTCGAGAGCTTGGCACTGAATGACGGCGGGCGCTGGAACATGGTCGAGGACAGTGAGGTCGCACAACTGGCCATGGCGGGGGGGGCGGTACGTTTCGGTGAAGCCACGCAGTACCAGCGCCTGACCCTTGGCAACTTGTCGGGCAGTGGCACGTTCATCATGGATGCCGATTTCAGTACAGGCGAAACCGACTTCCTGGACATCACCGGCACGGCAACCGGCAACCATAGTCTGCTGGTCGGCAGCAGCGGCAATGAACCCACGCAGGAAAACAGCCTGCACCTGGTTCATGCGGCGGCGGGGGATGCGCAGTTCTCGCTGCTTAACGGCCCGGTGGACCTCGGGGCGTTCTCCTATAGCCTTGTGCAGCGCGGCAATGACTGGTTCCTGGATGGCGCGACCAAAACGATAAGCCCAGGTACCGAGGCGGCCATGGCCTTGTTCAATACTGCGCCCACGGTGTGGTACGGCGAGTTGTCTTCCCTGCGCAGCCGCATGGGTGAGTTGCGGCTTGACGAGCGCAATGCGGGCCTGTGGGCCCGCAGCTATGGCAACAAATATAACGTTTCGGCCTCGACCGGTACGCCCTACAGCCAAGTTCAGCAGGGCTTCTCGCTGGGGGCCGATACGCCGTTGCCGTGGGGCGATGGTCAATGGCTGGCCGGGGTTATGGCGGGCTACAGCAGCTCAGACCTGAACCTGACCCGAGGCGCTTCGGGCGAGGTGAAAAGCTATTACCTGGGGCTGTATGCCACTTGGCTGGATGCCCAGACCGGCTATTACCTCGACAGCGTGGTCAAGCTGAACCGCTTCGACAACCAGGCCAAGGTAAGTCTCAGTGATGGCCAGCGTACCGAGGGCGATTATGACAACGTTGGCGTGGGGGCGTCGGTAGAGTTCGGTCGCCACCTGGCGCTGAATGATGGCTATTTCGTCGAGCCTTTCGGGCAACTGTCGGTCGTTGGTATCCAGGGCAAGGACTACCACCTGGACAATGGCTTGAAGGCCGACGGTGATACGACGCACTCGGTGCTGGGCAAGGCCGGCGCCACGGCGGGGCGTACCTTGAAGCTTGAGGGTGGGCAGTGGCTGCAACCTTATGTGCGCCTGGCTTATGTGCACGAATTCGCCAACAACAACCTGGTCAAGGTCAACGATCACCGTTTCGACAACGACCTGTCAGGCTCGCGCGCGGAGCTAGGCATGGGGGTAGCGGTATCGCTGACGGAGCGCCTGCAACTGCATGCCGATTTCGACTACAGCAATGGCAAGGCGCTGGAACAACCTTGGGGTGCCAACCTGGGCGTGCGTTACAGCTGGTAAGCAGCAGGCACCTTTATAGCAGCAAACCATTCACGTTGGAGGTTGAGTGATGCCAAGCAACAAGTCGGACGCGCTTTTTCCTCCACCGTGGGTGGAAGGCTCGCTTGCAAACCTGGTGGGTGGCGCGCTGAACGTCATCCCTCTCGATTTGCTCAAAGCCCCCCTACGTGTGGATGTCACGCCCTGGGACAGTGGTTCGCCCCCAACCCCTGGGAGGCCAGAGACACTTATGCTGATGTGGGACGGCGTACAGGTAGGTGCGCTCAAGCAATGGACGGCACCCATTGCCGCAGATGATTACTTCGTCGAGATTCCCGTTCAAGATCTCAAGAATGACGCTACGCCCGATTTGACCTACAGGGTCAAAGCGTACAACGGGGCTGAACAGGATTCGGCCCCGCTAACGATAACCCTGGACTTGACGGGGCCCAGCCTGGGGGCGGACCGCGGGGCCCTGTTGTTCGATGATGAGGTGATGAGAGATGGCATAACGGAGGATTACCTAAATCGTCACGATCCTGTTATCGCTCTGCTTCCGGATTATCAGACCTTTGTGCCTGGAGACTATATTCGCTGGTTCTGGGACACGCAATTGTATGAAAACAATCTTGTCGCCGAAAAAGTCCTCGAGCAGGGGGATCTCCCCGTCACAGTGGAGATTCCTGGCCATGTCATCCTGGATCGAGGGGATGGGGCGCGTTTTGCACACTACCTGCTATGTGACTATGCCGGTAACCCAAGCACGCCAGTGGAGCCGAAAGTCGTCCAGTTGCAGGTCGATGCGGCGCCGGTGCCCAGAGATTTGAGCTGGCCAGAGGTTTCCCATGCTGTGGGAGAGGAGCAGCAGGTTGTTTTGGACCTGAATTCACGCATGACTTACATGCGGGTCAAGGTGCCAACAGGGGCGGCGTTACCCGGTGAAACGATCGAGGTTTTCTGGGGCGAGCCTGGGCGTGTGGGCAGCTATCAGACAAGTGCAGAAGCGTCGGGCTTCCCCCATGAGTACGAGATCCCGCTGGACAGGATCGCGCCACACAGTGGCAAGGTGTTGACTGTGTATTTTGAGGTGACAGAAACAACGGGTGGTAACGTTCATACGTCATTATCCCGGTTAGTGTTGTGCTTGCCCTTGAATCAAGGGCTTCCCAGGCCGGACGTTCACCCATCCTCGAATGATACGGTCTACCTGTCCCAGGTCCCGGCTGATGGCTTGACCATTACCCTTGCTGCCTGGAAATACATTCATGCGGATCACAGGGTCACCTTGGTCGTCGGCGGCGTGGACACCCAGGGGCAGCCATCGACGCAAGAAGTGCTCAAAGAACATGCCTTGACCCCGGCGGAGGTGCAAAACGGCTTGGGGTTCGACGATACGGTCAAGGCGACCAAGCCTTTTTTGATGTCGCTTAAGCGCGACAAGTTAAGCGTCAGGGTTTTTGTCAGTTTTGATCAGGGCGAGACCTGGCCAGAAGAAGCAAACTTCCCGCTGCTTGACCTGGGCCTGCGCGATTGAGCGGTCGTGCTAAATGGCCGTTACGGATAGCGGTTTTTCTACCAGGCGTGTGGTGCCGCCATAATCGTTGATCGTGGTGAACTGTACTTGAAGGCCCTTGCTGGCCTGGGTTGTCTTCAGTTCAAAGGACTGCGTCTGCATAGGCATGGCCATCAAGGCGGTATCGATTTTTTCGATTTTGCCCGGTGCGCCCACTTCCAAGCGCCCAAAGGTGAAGTGATAGGGCGTGGGGTTAAGGACCTGCAGGAAGGTCTTGCCGTTGTTGCTTGCCAATGACCACTGCAGGCTGTCCAGGTGCTGCTCGGGCACACCCTTCACCTGGCTGGGCCGATAGAACAGCTTGATGCGGGTGCGCAGGGCGATTTTCAGTACGTTGTCCTGCCCGCTGTCTATCTGGGGGATCTCCTGAACATTGAAGTAGAACAGCGATTCTCGATCGGTGGGCAGGTTGTTTGGCAGTGCGTTTATCTTGACCAGTTGTTCACGCTTAGGGTCGAGCCTGAACAAGGTCGGGGATACGGCAAAGGGGACAGCGGTACTGGTGTCGTCGGCTGCGGTGTTGACCCAGGCTTGCGTGGCGTAGGTAATGTTGCTTGGGTTGGCGACAACGATCGAGCTGCTGTGTTGGTCGCCAGGGTGGACAACGCGCGTGGCACTGATCGTCAAGGCCGCTTCGGTGGTTGAAGAAAGCGTCGCCAGACAGGCGAAGCTGAGCGCGTACTTGCGCAGCAGAGTAGTAGACA
This sequence comes from Pseudomonas sp. NBRC 111140, assembly GCF_001320885.1. Taxonomy (NCBI): domain Bacteria; kingdom Pseudomonadati; phylum Pseudomonadota; class Gammaproteobacteria; order Pseudomonadales; family Pseudomonadaceae; genus Pseudomonas; species Pseudomonas sp. NBRC 111140. Next base: position 31,277 of record NZ_BCBQ01000038.1, on the reverse strand, counting down.
TGGTCGGGCCGGTTTCATTGGCGAAACGAAATACCCCCTGGCAGTGCCAGGGGGCTTGAATTAGCGAATATCGACAGAGAACGAGACGTTGGTGTCGATCTGCCCCTCGGTCACTGTTGCCGAAGTGGTGACAAGGCGCGCCGAGAACACCATGTCGGTGTCGGTAGTGTCGTTAACCTCGTAGCTCATCGACTCAGTACCCGGCGCAAGGCGGGTTGCAAGGTCGTTGATGGCCAGGCCCAGGCCGGTGCTGTAGCCCAGGCCGTCTTTGAGGGCATAGAGGTTGGGATTGGTCTGGTCGGCGCCGTAGCCTGCCTGGTAGGTCGCGTAGGCCTGTTGAGTACCGGTCACGCAGCTTGCCGGGACGCGCAATGCGAAGTGTTTCGGAGAGGTTTCTTCCCCGACCTTGGTGAAGTTGAACGTATTATAGTTGCCCAGGTGGATCAGCGGCAGGCTTGGGCCGCCAGGGGTAACGACTTCGATCGGGCAGGTGCCAGGCCCGCTGACAGTACCTTCGAAGTTGATGATCGAGGCCATTGCCGCGCTGCTGCAGAGGCTAAGTGCAAGCACGGATAGTGTTTTTTTCATTGGATGAACCCTGTCTGGTTGATCGCTGGAAACTCATGTGTCTCAGCGCGTCGGCAGAGTACGCAGGGCACCTCAGGGGGTCTGTAGGCGAAGGCTGAGCTTCCCGGGAAAAAAGGGAAGCGCTTGTGTAGTTCAACACGCCTTCGCCATAGCGGTACTTCGCGAGCTTAGTGGCGGGTATCAGCTGTTGCCGACGCCAGTAGCTGCTTCTGTTCGAACCAGTCGAATGCCTCGCCGCGCTGTTCGCATTCGTAGCGGCGTTCTTCCAGTGCCTGGTACAAGGCCAGTTCTTCATCCGGCATGAAGTGCAGGCAATCGCCGGCAAAGAACCACAGCAGGTCGCGCGGCACCAGGTGAGCGATTTGCGGGTAACGTTGGATGACCTGGCAGATCAGGTCCTGGCCCAGGTACTGGCTTTCCAGTGGGTCCTGCGGTAGCAGGGTCAACAACTCGTCAAAGCGCTCGAGGAACAGGACGTGGCTTTCCTCCGGTACCTGCTCGGCTTCCCCCAGGGCAGCCAGAATGGTGCGCAGGTGGTTCAGAAGTTGTAGGTGGTATGCCTGATGGGGGGTGGCCATGGGGGCGGTCCTCGGGGTGGTTGAAACGGGGCCGGAGTATACGCCGGTTGGGGAAGGGGCCGCAAAACGGCCCCCTGTTTCATCGCACCTTGCCCTGCTCCGGAAGCAGTTGCGCCTTGTCGAAGGCATCCACATCGATCACTGCCCGGCGTGCCTGCTCCGCCGCCTGTAAGCGTTGACCCTCGTCAGCCTGTAATGCACCACTCTGGACTGCCGCATCGATGGCCGACTGCCCAGGTGCCGGCTGTACCTTGCCCTCCTTAAGCGCCTGATGCAGCACTTTGTGCAGTGGCGCAGTCTCGTCTAGTAGGTTGCAGGCCCGTTGCAATGCTGCCACCGGGTCACCCTCGGCCTGGGGTCGGAAGCAGCCGGCGAGCAATTCCTCCAGCGCCGGGTCGCCCTTGCTGCGGCCGATCAGCGCCGCCACTTCGGCATCCAGCTCATCGCTCGGCCCGGTATGGCGGCGGCCGAAGGGGAACACCAGCACGCGCAGAACACAACCGACAAATCGGTTGGGGAAGTTGTCGAGCAGCCGGTCCAGCGCCTTTTCCGCCTGGCCCAGGCTTTCTTCCATGGCCCAGCGCAGCAGTGGCTGCATGTGCTCGGGTGAGCCCAGGTCGTGGTAGCGCTTGAGCGCGGCGCTGGACAGGTACAGGTAGCTGAGCACATCGCCCAGGCGCGCACTCAGGCGTTCGCGGCGCTTGAGCGCGCCACCCAGCAGCATCATCGACAGGTCGGCCAGCAGGGCGAAAGCGGCAGCCTGGCGGTTGAGGGCGCGGAAATACCCTTGGCTCAATGCATCACCCGGTACCGACTCGAAGCGCCCTAGCCCCAGGTTGAACACCAACGTGCTGGCCGCGTTGCCGGCGGCGAACATGATGTGCTTCATCAGTAGCTCGTCGAACTCCCGCAGCGCCTGGTCACGGTCCTCACGGCCGACCAAAGCCATTTCCTTGAGCACGAACGGATGGCAGCGGATGGCGCCCTGGCCGAAGATCATCAGGTTGCGCGAAAGGATGTTGGCGCCTTCGACCGTGATGAAGATCGGTGCCCCTTGCCAGTTGCGCCCCAGGTAGTTGTTCGGCCCCATGATGATGGCCTTGCCGCCGTGCACGTCCATGGCGTGCTGGATGCATTCGCGGCCGCGCTCGGTGAGGTGGTACTTCAGAATCGCCGACAGCACCGAAGGCTTTTCACCGAGGTCCACGGCCTTGGCGGTCAGCAGGCGGGCGCTGTCCATCAGCCAGGCGTTGCCGCCAATGCGTGCCAGCGATTCCTGGATGCCTTCGAAAGCGGCCAGTGGCACGTTGAACTGTTCGCGGATATTGGCGTACTGGCCGGTGACCAGGCTGGTGTACTTGGCCGCGCCGGTGCCGACCGCAGGCAGGGAAATCGAACGGCCTACCGACAGGCAGTTCATCAGCATCATCCAGCCCTTGCCGAGCATGGCCTGCCCACCGATCAGGAAGTCCAGCGGCACGAACACGTCCTTGCCGCTGTTGGGGCCGTTCATGAAGGCGGCGCCCAGCGGCAGGTGGCGCTTGCCGATTTCGACACCAGGCGTGTCGGTGGGGATCAAGGCCAGGCTGATGCCCAGCTCCTGCTCGTCGCCCAACAGGTGGTCCGGGTCGTAGGCTTTGAAGGCCAGGCCCAGCAAGGTCGCGACCGGGCCCAGGGTGATATAGCGCTTTTCCCAGTTCAGGCGCAGGCCCAGCACTTCTTCGCCGTTCCACTGGCCTTTGCAGATGATGCCGGTGTCGGGCATGGCGCCGGCATCGGAGCCGGCCAACGGGCCGGTCAGGGCAAAGCAGGGGATCTCGTCGCCGCGGGCAAGGCGTGGCAGGTAATGGTTGCGTTGTTCGTCGGTGCCGTAATGCAGCAGCAATTCGGCCGGGCCGAGCGAGTTGGGCACCATCACCGTGGAGGCGAGATCGCCGCTGCGGGTGGCCAGTTTCATCGCCACCTGGGAATGAGCGTAGGCCGAAAAGCCTTTGCCGCCGTATTCCTTGGGGATGATCAGGGCGAAGAAGCCATGCTGCTTGATGTGACCCCAGGCTTCGGGTGGCAGGTCCAGGTCCTGACCGATCTGCCAGTCGCTGACCATGGCGCACAGCGCTTCAGTGGGGCCGTCGATGAAGGCCTGTTCTTCGTCGGTCAGTTTCGGTGCCGGGTAGGCCAGCAAGGTACGCCAGTCGGGGCGGCCGCTGAACAGTTCGCCGTCCCACCACACCGTGCCGGCATCGATCGCTTCGCGCTCGGTTTGCGACATGGGCGGCAAGGTACGCTGGAACCAGTTGAAAACCGGCCCGGTGAACACCTTGCGGCGCCAGTCCGGGAGCGCAACCAGGGCGATTTTCAAGGCCAGTACCCCCCAGATCAGGGTCAGCAACCAGCCGGGTGCACTGCTGAAAATGCCCATCAGCAGCACGTAGGCCGCCATGATGCCCAGAATCTGCAAGGGCGCCAGGCGCCGATGCGTGAGGTATGCCGCGCCGATCACCAGCACTACCAACCACAACAGCAACATAATCGGTCCTCCTTGGAACCAAGGGCTTGAGCCGTCCCAGACAGCTTAGACGCAACGCTGTGAACGGCATGTTCTGAACAGTGACAGGGTGTGGCAGCGGGAGTTTCAGTTCATGTGCTTGCCTGTGCTGGTTTCTTCATGGGTACAGGCGGCGAGGGTCTGGAGTAGACTGCAACACCTGTGCATTCATAAGGACGTTGCCATGCTGAAGATCTGGGGTCGCAAGAATTCGAGCAATGTGCGCAAGGCGCTGTGGATCGCCCACGAGCTGGGCCTGGACTTCGACTCCATCGACGCCGGCGGCGCTTTCGGTGTGGTCAACGAGCCGCACTACCGCGCCCGCAATCCCAACGGCCTGGTGCCGATGCTCGAAGACGGCGACCTGACCTTGTGGGAATCCAACACCATCGTCCGCTACCTGTGCGCCGAGTACGGCGCCGAGCAGGGCTGGTACCTCGAAGACCCACGCCAGCGCGCCCTGGCCGACAAGTGGATGGACTGGACCACCTCGTCCTTCGCCGCACCCTTCCGCCCGCTGTTCTGGGGCCTTTTGCGCACGCCGGAAGACCAGCGCGATTGGGTGGCGATCAACGCCGCGCACAAGCAGTGCGCGCAATTGCTGGCCATTGCCGACGAAACCTTGGCCAAGCAGCCGTATCTGTCCGGTGACCAGATCGGCATGGGCGACATCCCACTGGGTAGCTTTATCTACGCCTGGTTCGAAATGCCCATCGAACGCCCGGCCATGCACCATCTCGAAGCCTGGTATGAGCGCCTGAAACAGCGCCCGGCCTACCAGGCCGCGGTGATGACGGCGCTCACCTGACCCTGCTTCGATAGTCATTATCAATAGATGTGACTGTACTTGTGCGGCCTTGCCTTGCACCATGGCCGTACTCACTGCGCCAGTGACTTTACCTGGCGTGTCCTGCACCTTTTTCCTCGGTAAGTGACCCGCTATGAGTTCCGCCCTGTCCATCCGACAGCTGACCAAGACCTACGGCAATGGCTTTCAGGCCCTCAAAGGCATCGACCTCGATGTTGCCGAAGGCGACTTCTTCGCCTTGCTCGGCCCCAACGGCGCCGGCAAGTCCACCACCATCGGCATTCTCTCCACCCTGGTGAACAAGACCAGTGGCACGGTGAACGTGTTTGGCCACGACCTGGACCGCGAGCCCTCGGCGCTCAAGCGTTGCCTGGGCGTGGTGCCGCAAGAGTTCAACTTCAACCAGTTCGAAAAAACCTTCGACATCGTCGTGACCCAGGCCGGCTACTACGGCATCCCGCCCAAGCTGGCCAAGGAACGCGCCGAACAGTACCTGACCCAATTGGGCCTGTGGGACAAGCGTGATGTGCAGTCGCGTTCGCTGTCCGGCGGCATGAAGCGCCGCCTGATGATTGCCCGCGCGCTGATCCACGAGCCGCGCCTGCTGATCCTTGACGAGCCCACCGCGGGTGTGGACATCGAGTTGCGTCGCTCGATGTGGAGCTTCCTCACCGAGCTGAACCAGAAGGGCATCACCATCATCCTCACCACCCATTACCTGGAAGAGGCTGAGCAGCTGTGCCGTAACATCGGCATCATCGACCACGGCACCATCGTCGAGAACACCAGCATGCGCCAGTTGCTGGGCAAGCTGCATGTGGAAACCTTCGTGCTCGACCTCAAGCAGGACCTGGCCAGTGCACCTGTGCTGCAAGGCTACCCGAGCCGGCTGCTGACCCCGCATACCCTGGAGGTGCAGGTGGACAAGGACATCGGCATCACCGCGCTGTTCGGCCAGCTGGCGCTGCAGAACATCGAGGTGCAGAGCCTGCGCAACAAGACCAACCGACTTGAGGAGCTGTTCGTGTCCCTGGTGGAAAAAAACTTGTCGAAGGTGGCCGTATGAGTGTGGAACTGCGCACCAACTGGGTCGCCCTGAACACCATCGTCTACCGCGAGGTGCGGCGCTTCTTGCGCATTTGGCCGCAAACGTTGCTGCCACCAGCGATCACCATGGTGCTGTACTTCGTCATCTTCGGTAACCTGATCGGTCGGCAGATCGGCGATATGGGTGGTTTCACCTACATGCAGTACATCGTGCCGGGGCTGATCATGATGTCGGTGATCACCAACTCCTATGGCAACGTGGTGTCGAGCTTCTTCGGCAGCAAGTTCCAGCGCTCGATCGAAGAGCTGATGGTGTCGCCGGTGTCGCCGCACACCATCTTGGTCGGCTATGTACTGGGGGGCGTGCTGCGCGGTCTGGCGGTTGGGGTGATCGTGACCATTTTGTCGATGTTCTTCACCGACCTGCAGGTGCATCACCTGGGCGTGACCGTGATCGTGGTGCTGCTCACTGCCACCATCTTCTCGCTGCTGGGCTTCGTCAACGCGGTGTTCGCCCGTAATTTCGACGATATCTCGATCATCCCGACCTTCGTGCTGACGCCGCTGACCTACCTGGGCGGCGTGTTCTACTCGATCAACCTGCTGCCGCCGTTCTGGCAGACCGTGTCGTTGGCCAACCCGGTGCTGCACATGGTCAACTCATTCCGCTACGGCATCCTAGGGGTGTCGGATATCAGCATTGGCACGGCGATCACCTTCATGCTGGTGGCCACTGCGGTGCTCTACCTGCTGTGCGTGCGCCTGCTGGTCAGCGGTCGCGGCATGCGTGCATGACCCCTGCTGCGAACACCTGAGCTTGCGCCGGCGCCACTGCCGGCCAATCCACCAGCGCCAGTACAACAGGGTGGTGAAGTAGGCGACGATGCCCAGCACCACCCCGCACACCACCGAACCCAGCAGAAACGGTTGCCACACCGTGGCCAACTGGTCGGTGATCCACTCGAAGGTCAGCTCATCGGGCAAGCTGCGTGGCGGCACCTGCATCAGCCAGGCGCCTGTCATGTAGGTGACGAAGAACACAGGTGGCATGGTAAGTGGGTTGGTCAGCCACACCAGGCTGACGGCGATCGGCAGGTTGCCGCGCACCGGAATGGCCAGTGCGGCAGCCAGTAGCATCTGCGCGGGCATCGGGATCAGCGCGGCGAACAGGCCAACGCCCATGGCCCGTGCCACCGAATGGCGGTTCAGGTGCCAGAGGTTCGGGTCGTGCAGCAACTTGCCGAAAAAGCGTAAGGACTTGTGTTCCCGAATGCTGGTCGGGTCCGGCATGTAGCGTTTGAAAAGTCGGCGCGGCATGTAGGCTCCCGGAGCGTTGATCCGGGAAGTATGCCCTTAATCCTGCTCAGGCTCGTTTAGAGTTTGTGACAATTGTTGAGCAAGCGTTGCCGGCAAATGGGCTATGCCTCAGAAGGTAATTTGCCTTCTGGAGCTCTACCTCATGCGCACAGGGATGTTTGCGCTCGCGCTCGGGCTTTTGTGCCTGGGCTTTCTCCCCGCGTTGCCATCGGTCGGATGGCTGCTGGTGCTGGCCGGCTGCGCTGTCGTCAGCCTGTTTACCCGGGGTTGGCCGTTGGGCTGTTTTCTCCTGGGCTTCTGTTGGGCTTGCTGGTCTGCGCAGCAGGCGCTCGATGATCGCCTGGCTAGCGGTCTGGATGGCCGCACCCTGTGGCTGGAAGGGCGGGTGGTTGGTTTGCCGACCCGAACAGCACAAGGCGTGCGTTTCGAGTTGGAGGCGGCACGCTCGCGGCGGGCCGAACTGCCGCAGCGCCTGCAATTGAGCTGGTTCGAAGGGCCGACACTGAGGGCGGGCGAGCAGTGGCGGCTGGCCGTGACCTTGCAGCGTCCGGCTGGGCTGCTCAATCCGCATGGGCCGGACCGGGAGGCCTATTTGCTGGCGCGGCGAGTGGGCGCCACGGGCACGGTCAAGGCGGGGCAGCTGCTGGCTCCCGTGACCGGTGGCTGGCGCGATGCGCTGCGTCAGCGCTTGCTTGCGGTCGAGGCCAATGGTCGTGAGCAAGCGTTGGTGGCGTTGGTGCTGGGCGATGGAGCGGGCCTGGCCAGGGAGGACTGGCAGACATTGCAGGCCACCGGCACGGTGCACCTGTTGGTAATTTCTGGCCAGCATATCGGCCTGGTCGCCGGTTTGCTCTACGGCCTGGTTGCCGTGCTGGCGCGTTGGGGGCTGTGGCCGGCACGGCTGCCATGGCTACCCTGGGCCTGCGGTCTGGCCATGACCGCGGCGCTGGGCTACGGCTGGTTGGCCGGCGGCGGTGTGCCCGTGCAGCGCGCCTGCCTGATGCTGGCTGTGGTGTTGCTCTGGCGCCTGCGCTTTCGCCACCTTGGGGCTTTTTTACCCTTGTTGCTGGCGCTCGTTGCTGTGCTGCTGGTTGAGCCGCTGGCGGCGCTGCTTCCTGGGTTCTGGCTGTCGTTTGCTGCCGTGGCCACGCTCATCTATTGCTTCAGTGCTCGCTTGGGCGCTTGGCGGCCTTGGCAGGCTTGGACGCGTGCGCAATGGGTTATTGCCATCGGCTTGCTACCGGTACTGCTGGCTACAGGCTTGCCGGTAAGCCTGAGTGCACCGCTGGCCAACCTTGTGGCAGTGCCGTGGATCAGCCTGGCGGTTTTGCCGTTGGCGTTGCTGGGTACGTTGTTGCTGCCGCTGGGCGGAGTAGGGGAGGCGCTGTTGTGGCTGGCGGGCGGCTTGCTGGATTGGCTGTTCCGGCTGCTGGCACTGGTGGCGCAGCAGCGCCCGGCATGGGTGCCGCCGGCCTTGCCACTGTGGGCCTGGCTGTTGGTCTGTCTGGGTGCGTTGTTGGTTTTGCTACCCCGCGGTGTGCCGCTGCGCGCGTTGGGAGCGGTGATGCTGCTGGCGCTGTGGGTGCCCAGGGAGCCGGTGCCGCTCGGGCAAGTCGAGGTCTGGCAGCTGGACGTTGGCCAGGGGCTGGCGGTGCTGTTGCGTACCCAGCATCACAACCTGTTGTATGACGCCGGGCCGGCCAGGGGCGAAAGTGACCTGGGGGAGCGGGTGGTACTGCCGACTTTGCATAAGCTGGGGGTGGCCAGCCTAGACCTGATGGTGATCAGCCATGCGCATGCCGACCATGCGGGTGGGGCGGGGGCCATTCAGCGGGGTTTGCCGGTCAAGCGGGTTGTCGGTGGTGAAGCGCTGGAACACTTTGAGCTGCAGCCTTGTGTGAGTGGTGAACAGTGGGAATGGGACGGCGTGCGCTTTTCGCTGTGGCACTGGGCTGATGGGCAGAGCAGCAACGACCGCTCCTGCGTGCTGCTGGTCGAGGCCCAGGGCGAGCGATTGTTGTTGGCTGGTGATATGGAGGCTGGCGCCGAACGGGCCTGGCTGGCAGCCACTGAAGTGCCCGGAATCGACTGGCTGCAGGCTCCGCACCATGGCAGCCGCAGTTCGTCCACCGAGGCGTTCATCCGTGCTACCGCACCGCGTGGGGTTTTGGTTTCGCGTGGGCGCAACAACAGCTTCGGGCACCCGCATGCGCAGGTCGTGGAGCGGTATCGGCGGCACGGGGCGGTGATGCATGACACGGCGGTGGAGGGGGCGTTGCGGGTGGTGCTGGGGCGGCACGGGGAAGCGGAAGGTGTGCGGGTGCAGCGGCGATTCTGGCGTGAGGTCGCAATTCCCTGACCTCCGGCAGATGAGCCCCCAGCGGTCCTATGGTAGAGTGGCGGCCTTTTTCCGAAGGGGCGTTTACTGTGTGGGAATTGGTCAAGTCCGGTGGTTGGATGATGCTGCCGATCATTCTGAGTTCCATCGCTGCCATGGCTATCGTCGTCGAGCGCCTGTGGACCCTGCGCGCCAGCCGCGTCACCCCGCCGCACCTGCTGGGCCAGGTGTGGATGTGGATCAAGGACAAGCAACTGACCAGTGACAAGCTCAAAGCCTTGCGCGCCGATTCGCCACTGGGCGAAATCCTTGCTGCGGGCCTGGCCAACTCGCGCCATGGTCGTGAAATCATGAAAGAGTGCATCGAGGAAGCCGCTTCGCGTGTCATCCACGAACTGGAGCGCTACATCAGCACCCTCGGCACCATCGCTGCCATGGCTCCGTTGCTGGGCCTGCTGGGCACCGTACTGGGCATGATCGACATCTTCAGCGCCTTCATGGGCTCGCAGATGACCGCCAACGCCGCGGTGCTGGCCGGTGGTATCTCCAAGGCCCTGGTTACCACGGCGGCCGGCCTGATGGTCGGTATCCCGGCGGTATTCTTCCACCGTTTCCTGCTGCGCCGCATCGATGAGCTGGTGGTGGGCATGGAACAAGAAGCGATCAAGCTGGTGGAAGTGATCCAGGGCGACCGTGAAGTGGAAGTGGCCGGAGGCAAGGCGTGAAGTTCCGGCGCAATCGCCAGCGGGAAAACGTCGACATCAACCTGGCGTCGCTGATCGACGTGGTGTTCGTCCTGCTGCTGTTCTTCGTGGTAACCACCACCTTCACTCGCGAGACCCAGCTGCGCGTCGAGCTGCCTGAAGCTGCCAGTGCCGAGCAGGCGCCGGCCGATCAGGGCAAGCTGGTGGAAATCACCATCAGCGCCGAAGGCGTGTATTCGGTGAACAACCACCTGCTGCCCAAGAGCGACCTGGCCACCTTGAGCGAAGCCATCGAGCGTGAGTCGGGCGGCGACAACAAGCTGCCGCTGGCCATCAGCGCCGACGGCAAGACCCCGCATCAGGCTGTGGTCACCGCAATGGATGCCGCCGGCAAGCTCGGTTTCAGCCAGTTGCGCATGACCACCGTCGAGGCGGCCCAGGGCACGCCTTGATGGCTTTCGCCGACCGTTTGCTCGCCGCCTGGTACGCCGGGCACCCGGCTTTGGCGCTGCTGCGACCGCTGGAGGCTTTGTATCGCCGTGTGGTCACGCGCAAACGGGCACGTTTTCTCAGTGGCGAAAGCGCCAGCTATCGGGCGCCAGTGCCGGTGATCGTGGTGGGCAACATCACCGTGGGCGGCACCGGCAAGACGCCGATGATCCTCTGGCTGATCGAACACTGCCGCCAACAGGGGCTGAAGGTGGGCGTGGTCAGCCGTGGCTATGGGGCCAAGCCGCCGCAGTTACCTTGGCGCGTGCAGGCCAATCAGTGCGCCGACCAGGCGGGCGACGAGCCGCTGCTGATCGTGCAGCGCACCGGCGTGCCGCTGATGATCGACCCCGACCGTTCCCGCGCCGTGCAGACGTTGCTGGCCAGCGAACCGCTCGACCTGATCCTGTGCGACGACGGCATGCAGCATTACCGCCTGGCCCGTGACCTGGAACTGGTGCTGATCGATGCCGCCCGTGGCCTGGGCAATGGCCGCTGCCTGCCGGCCGGCCCTTTGCGCGAGCCCGCCGAACGCCTGCTGGATGCAGATGCCGTGCTGTTCAATGGTGCCAATGCTGACCGCGCCGATGGCTTTGGCTTTTGCCTGCAGCCGTCCGCGCTGGTTAACCTGCGCAGCGGCGAGCGCCGTGCGCTCGACCATTTCCCCGCAGGCCAGCGCCTGCATGCGGTGGCCGGTATCGGTAACCCGCAACGTTTCTTCAATACCCTGCTGGGGCTAAACTGGCAGCCGGTGCCGCACCCCTTCGCCGACCATGCGCAATTCAGCGCCCAGAGCCTGGCCTTCAGCCCGCAGTTACCGCTGGTGATGACCGAGAAGGACGCGGTGAAATGCCGGGCCTTTGCCGCTGACGACTGGTGGTACCTGGCCGTCGAGGCACAGCCCACGCCGGCTTTCAGCGCCTGGTTAGACAACCAGCTACAGCGTTTGCTGCGCAAGCCCTGAGCCCGTTTTCAATTTCCGGCCACCTGGCCTAAAGGAAGCTTTCAATGGACACCAAACTGCTCGATATCCTGGCCTGCCCGATCACCAAAGGCCCGCTCAAGCTCAGCGCCGACAAGACCGAGCTGATCAGCAAGGGCGCGGGCCTGGCCTACCCGATCCGCGACGGTATCCCGGTCATGCTCGAAAGCGAGGCGCGTACCCTGACCGACGACGAGCGTCTGGACAAATGAGCCTGAACTTCACCGTGGTGATCCCCGCCCGGCTGCGCTCCACGCGTTTGCCGGGCAAGCCGTTGTTGCCGATCGCCGGCAAGCCGATGGTGCAGCATGTGTGGGAGCAGGCACGCAGGAGCGGTGCCAGCCGCGTGGTCATCGCCACCGACGACGCCAGCATCCTCGAGGCCTGCCAGGCCTTTGGCGCCGAAGTGCTGATGACCCGTGCCGACCATGAATCCGGCACCGACCGCCTGGCTGAAGTGGTCGCGCACCTCGGCTTGCCGGCTGATGCCATCGTGGTCAACGTGCAGGGCGACGAGCCGCTGATCCCACCGGTGATCATCGATCAGGTGGCCGCCAACCTGGCAGCCCACCCGGAGGCTGGTATTGCCACCCTGGCAGAGCCCATCCATGAGCCGGAAGCCGTGTTCAATCCCAATGCGGTCAAGGTGGTGAGCGACAAGAACGGCCTGGCCCTGACTTTCAGTCGTGCGCCGCTGCCCTGGGCTCGCGATGCCTTTGCCAAGGACCGCAACGTGCTGCCGGAGGGCGTGCCGTATCGCCGTCACATCGGCATGTACGCCTACCGCGTCGGCTTCCTGCAGGACTTCGTCAGCTGGGGTCCGTGCTGGCTTGAGCAAACCGAAGCGCTGGAGCAACTGCGTGCGCTGTGGCACGGCGTGCGCATTCACGTCGAGGACGCTATCGAGGCGCCTGCTGTGGGTGTGGATACCCCCGAAGACCTGGAGCGCGTACGGCGCTTGCTGGAGGCCTGATGCGCGTTCTGTTCGTGTGCCTGGGCAACATCTGCCGCTCGCCCACTGCCGAAGGCGTGCTGCGCCATCAATTGCAGGTCGCCGGGCTGGCCGACAAGGTGCAGGTGGCGTCGGCCGGTACCGGCGACTGGCATGTCGGCAAGGCGCCAGACAGCCGTACCTGCAAGGCGGCGCTGGCGCGCGGTTACGACTTGTCGCAACAGCGCGCCCAGCAGGTCAGGGCTTCGCACTTTGCCGAATACGACCTGGTTCTGGCCATGGACGAGAGTAACCTGCGCGATTTGCGCGCCCTGCGCCCGTCCACTGCAGTGGGTGAGCTCGACTTGTTCCTGCGCCGCTACCAGGGGGCGCTGGATGAAGTGCCAGATCCTTACTACGGCGGCGCCGACGGGTTCGAGCAGGTGCTCGACCTGGTCGAAGCGGCTTGCCAGGCGCTGGTGCTGGAAATCAAGGGGCGGCTATGACAGTGCAGTGGCAGGAGCAGGTATCGCTCAAGCCTTACAACACCTTCGGTATCGACGTGAAGGCGCGCTATTTCAGCCAGGCGCAGGATGACCTGCAGGTACGCCAGGCGCTGAGCCAGGCGCAGCAGCAAGGCCTCCCGGTGTTGGTGATCGGTGGCGGCAGCAACCTGCTGCTGACCCGTGATATCGATGCGTTGGTGCTGCACATGGCCAGCCGTGGCCGGCGCGTGCTCAGTGACGATGGCGAGCGCGTCGTGGTCGAGGCCGAGGCCGGTGAGCCTTGGCATGCATTCGTACAATGGGCATTGACGCAGGGGTATTGCGGGCTGGAGAACCTCAGCCTCATCCCTGGCACCGTGGGCGCGGCACCCATGCAGAACGTGGGTGCTTATGGGGTAGAGATCAAGGACGTATTCGCCGGCCTGACAGCCCTGGACCGCGAGACCGGCGAGCTGCGTGACTTCGGTTTGGCGGAGTGTGCCTTTGGCTACCGCGACAGTCTTTTCAAGCGCAACCCCGGGCGCTGGTTGATCCTGCGTGTGCGCTTTGCCCTGACACGCACCCTGCAGGCCCATCTGGATTACGGCCCAGTGCGTCAGCGCCTGGCGGAACAGGGCGTAACCGAGCCGACTGCGCAGGCGATCAGTGATGCAATTTGCAGCATTCGCCGCGAGAAGCTGCCGGACCCGGCTGAACTTGGCAATGCTGGGAGCTTCTTCAAGAACCCGGTGGTGCCGGCTGGTCTGGTCGAGCATATTCGTGCGCAGTATCCGGCCGTTGTGGCGTATCCGCAGGCTGATGGCCGGGTGAAGTTGGCGGCGGGTTGGTTGATCGAACAGGCGGGCTGGAAAGGGCATCGCGATGGTGATGCGGGCGTGCATCGCCTGCAGTCGCTGGTGTTGGTCAACTATGGCCAGGCGAGCGGGGCGCAGATGCAGGCGCTGGCGCTGCGGATCCAGGCGGATATCCTGGAGCGTTTCGGGGTTGAGCTGGAAATGGAGCCTAACCTCTACTGATCGAAGGGGGCAGCGTAGCGGCCCCAACCCAGCGACCACGTTCACTTGGCCAAGAAAAAGCCCCGCCAGTTCGCACTGGCGGGGCTTTTTATTCAGCCTTGGCTATCAACCGTGATGAGGCTTGTGCTCATCGGCGGCTTCCAGGGCTGGCTCCTCGGTGGCGGCAGCTTCCTGTGCGGCTTTGGCGGCAGCCTCGGCTTCACGCTTGCGACGGCGCACTTCACGCGGGTCGTTCGGCGCGCGGCCGTTCGCCAGCATGACGGTGGCCGGCTCTACTGCGGCTGGGGCTTCGATCGCTGCAGGTTCGACGACCACGGGTGCAGGCTCGGCCACTGCTTCTGGCTGAGCTTCGATTACCGGTGCGGGTTGCTCGGCAACCGAAGCCGCTTCGACAACGGCCGGGGCCTGTTCGATTTCACCGGCTTCCACGGCTGGGGCTTCCACTGGCGCTTCAGCAGCCACGGTTTCGGCAACCACGGCCGGCTCGACAACAGGTGTCGCTTCGACGGCGGCCTGCGGAGCGATTTCGACCACAGGCTCGGCGGTTGCCTCGACCACGGCCACTGGCTCGCTGACCGGTTGCTCGACCGCAGGTGCTACGGCCACTTCCTCAGCCTTGGCGACAGCTTCGACCTGCTCTACCTTTTCAACCTGCTCGACGGGTTGGGCGGCTTCGCTGTTGTCAGTTTCTGCTGCGGTGGCGACTTCAGCGGTGGCGCGCTCGGCCTGCTGGTTGGCCTGGGCTTCGGCGTCGGTGCTGATGTTGCTGGTGGCAACAGCGGCAGTCACTGCCAGGCCGGCGGCCAGTTCGGCACCCAGCTCGGTGGCCTGGTGCTGTTGTGGTTGCTCTTCGCTGCCTTCTTCTTCGCCGTCGATCAGCTCGCCATTGGCGTTGCGCTGGCGCTCACGACGGTTGCTGCGACGGCGCTGACCACGCGAGCGGCGGCGCGGGCGCTCGCCATCGGTGGCTTCCTGCTCGTCCTGCAGCAGCTCATCGTTTGGCAGTTGCTCTTCGGCCAGCTCGGCAGCCTGTTCGGCCGCTTCTTCTGCGGCACGTGGCTGACGCTCTTCGCGTGGTGGGCGCGGGGCACGTTCTTCACGTGGAGCACGTTCTTCGCGAGGGGCGCGCTCTTCGCGTGGAGCACGTTCTTCACGAGGGGCACGCTCTTCGCGAGGTGCGCGCTCTTCACGTGGAGCACGCTCTTCACGCGGTGCACGCTCTTCGCGTGGAGCACGTTCTTCGCGGGTTACACGTTCTTCGCGCGGCTGGCGCTCTTCGCGTTCGGCTGGCGGGGTAGCATCCAGCGGCTCACGCAGCTCGCGTACGCGCTCTTCGCCACGGTTGCTGCGGCGGTCTTCGCGTGGCTGACGTGGTGCACGCTCTTCGCGCGGCGCACGTTCTTCGCGTGGGGCGCGCTCTTCACGTGGTGCACGCTCTTCGCGCGGTGCGCGTTCCTCGCGTGGCTGGCGCTCTTCGCGCGGTGCGCGCTCGGCACGTTCTTCACGCGGCTTGCGCTCTTCGTCGCGGCGGCCGTTGCGGTTGCGGCTTTGCTGGCGGCCGTTGCGGCGTTCTTCGTTGCGTGGGCTGCGCTCAGCGGCCGGTTTTTCGGCGGCAACCACCGGTGCGGCGGCAGGCTCGTCCTTGCCGGCGAACAGGCTGACCAGCGACTTCACCAGGCCCTTGAACAGGCTTGGCTCCGGAGCGCTCGGGGCAGGGGCGACCGGTGCGGCAGCCTGCGGCTCTTCAGCGGCGGCCGGTACCGGCGCATTGGCGCGTGCCGGGGCCGTTTTCACAGCAGCTTCCTGACGTACCAGGGTGCGGGTGGCGGTCGGCTGCGGCGCTTCTTCGGTTTCGGCGGCGGCGATCTCGTAGCTGGACTGGTTGTTCAGCACTTCCGGGTTGTCGTCGCGCAGGCGCTGGACTTCGAAGTGCGGGGTTTCCAGGTGGTCGTTTGGCAAGATGATGATGCGCGCACGGGTGCGCAGTTCGATCTTGGTGATCGAGTTGCGCTTCTCGTTGAGCAGGAACGCGGCCACCGGGATCGGCACCTGGGCACGCACTTCGGCGGTGCGGTCCTTCAGGGCTTCTTCTTCGATCAGGCGCAGGATGGCCAGCGACAGCGACTCGACATCGCGGATGATGCCGGTGCCGGAGCAGCGTGGGCAGACGATGCCGCTGCTTTCGCCCAGCGACGGGCGCAGGCGCTGACGGGACATTTCCAGCAGGCCGAAGCGGGAGATGCGGCCAACCTGCACGCGGGCGCGGTCGGCTTCCAGGCATTCGCGGACGCGTTCTTCCACGGCGCGTTGGTTTTTCGCCGGGGTCATGTCGATGAAGTCGATGACGATCAGGCCACCAATGTCACGCAGGCGTAGCTGGCGGGCGATTTCCTCGGCCGCTTCCAGGTTGGTCTGCAAGGCGGTTTCTTCGATGTCGCTGCCTTTGGTGGCGCGCGCCGAGTTGATGTCGATGGACACCAGGGCTTCGGTCGGGTCGATCACGATCGAGCCGCCGGAAGGCAGGTCGACCACGCGCTGGAAGGCGGTCTCGATCTGGCTTTCGATCTGGAAACGGTTGAACAGCGGCACGCTGTCTTCGTACAGCTTGACCTTGCTGGCGTACTGCGGCATCACCTGGCGGATGAAGGTGAGGGCTTCTTCCTGGGCGTCGATGCTGTCGATCAGCACTTCGCCGATGTCCTGGCGCAGGTAGTCGCGGATGGCGCGGATGATGACGTTGCTTTCCTGGTAGATCAGGAATGGCGCGGCGCGGTCCAGGGACGCTTCCTTGATGGCGGTCCACAGCTGCAGCAGGTAGTCGAGGTCCCACTGCATTTCTTCGCTGCTGCGGCCCAGGCCTGCAGTGCGCACGATCAGGCCCATGTCGCCCGGCACGGTCAGGCCGTTCAGGGCTTCACGCAGTTCGTTGCGCTCTTCGCCTTCGATGCGGCGGGAGATGCCGCCGGCACGCGGGTTGTTGGGCATCAGAACCAGGTAGCGGCCAGCCAGGCTGATGAAGGTGGTGAGGGCGGCGCCTTTGTTGCCGCGCTCTTCCTTCTCGACCTGGACGATGACTTCCTGGCCTTCGCTGAGTACTTCCTTGATGTTGACCCGGCCTTCAGGGGCCTTCTTGAAGTATTCGCGGGAGATTTCTTTCAGCGGCAGGAAGCCGTGACGTTCGGAGCCGAAGTCGACGAAGGCGGCTTCGAGGCTGGGTTCGATGCGGGTGATCTTGCCTTTATAGATGTTGGCCTTTTTCTGCTCGCGCGCACCGGACTCGATGTCCAGGTCGTAGAGACGTTGGCCGTCCACCAGGGCTACACGCAACTCTTCGGGTTGAGTCGCGTTAATCAGCATTCTTTTCATGTTGTACCGTCGGTTTCCGGGCTGCCGGAAACGGCGTTCGGCACACACGACGTCTCATGGTCGGTGCCAAGGTGCGCAAAGGGTGGCCGGGCCACCCCCGTGTCGAGCGACGTTCGGCACCAGCCGGTTGCCCAGCCTGCCGTTGTCGCGACGACGCGTCCTGTTTGCTGCGGTGCCAACAAGGCCCCGGTGGCTTCGAATAGGTATCCGAATCAACCAAGCGGGCCTTGTGCACTCAGTCAGGAGGAGGAATCAACCGTCAGCCGTGGACGCCCGGAGGCATCTGTTCAGGACCTTATCCGCTCGCCAGCCGTGAGTGGGCTGGTGGCCGGACGCGGTGCTACACGGTCCGAGGGCTGTGCATCTCCACCCTGCACGTATCCCTGATAATTCGGGTGCTGCCGCGCGCTGAATCCGCAACGGGTTGCATTTTTCGCCAGCGCTGGTTCTGCGCTGGCGCCATTCATGTCCAAGGCAGGTATTTCCGAAGCATTCGCCGGGCGTTGCGTGGAAGCGACTCGCGGGCAGAGGTGCAGCGAAAAGAATCGGGTAAGCAGGTGAAACACCGCACTTGTCGTTTTTTTTCGGTCTTCTCTACACAGCGCTGGTGGCGATTCCAGGCAATTCGGTAAACTGGCGAAAACCCCGTAGGACGGCCTCGCGTCCTGGAGAATTGCGAAGGTCAGGGACCGGCGAAGAGCCTGGTGCCGCTGGCCTGCCGCTTTTGGCGGCGTTCGCGACTATAGCAGCAATGATTAAGTGCTTCAATTCCATAAAAAATTGTTATGATCCCGCCATGACGACCAATACCCCTCCGACTTCCGGCGTTCAGCTGATCGAAGTCGCGCCGGAGCTTGCCGGCCAACGCATCGACAATTTCCTCATCACGGCCCTCAAGGGCGTGCCCAAGACGCTGGTCTACCGCATCCTGCGCAAGGGTGAGGTGAGGGTCAACAAGGGCCGCGTCAAGCCGGAGTACAAAATCCAGGCCGGCGACATCGTGCGGGTGCCGCCCGTCCGCCTGCCGGAACGTGACGAACCGGCACCGGTGGCCCAGGGCCTGTTGCAGCGCCTGGAGGCCGCGATTGTCTACGAAGACAAGGCGCTGATCGTGATGAACAAGCCCGCCGGCATTGCCGTGCACGGCGGCAGCGGCCTGAGCTTTGGGGTGATCGAGGCGCTGCGCCAACTGCGCCCGGATGCCAAGGAGCTGGAACTGGTGCACCGCCTGGATCGCGACACCTCCGGCCTGCTGATGATCGCCAAGAAGCGCAGCATGCTGCGCCACCTGCATGCCGCCCTGCGCGGCGATGGTGTCGACAAGCGCTACATGGCGCTGGTGCGTGGCCATTGGCCGACCTCGAAAAAACAGGTCAATGCGCCATTGCTCAAGAGCAACCTGCGTTCCGGTGAGCGCATGGTCGAGGTGAACGACGAGGGCAAGGAGGCGCTGACCCTGTTCCGCGTGCTGCGCCGTTTTGGCGAATTCGCCACCATTGTCGAGGCGCGCCCGATCACCGGTCGTACCCATCAGATCCGTGTGCACACCCTGCACGCCGGGCACATGATTGCCGGCGACAGCAAATACGGTGACGAAGACTTCAGTCGCGAGATTCGCGAGCTGGGCGGCAAGCGCCTGTTCCTGCATGCCTATGCGCTGACCGTGCCGCTGCCGGACGGAGGCGAGCTTAAACTCGAGGCGCCGGTGGATGAGGTGTGGGCGAAAACCATTGAGCGTTTGAGTGCATCCTGATCTATGAAAAAGGGCTATGAGCTACTGATTTTCGACTGGGACGGCACGCTGGCTGATTCCATCGGGCGTATCGTTGAGGCGATGAACGCCGCCGCCGAGCGTGCTGGCGAGGCGCCCAGTGGCGACGATGCAGTCAAGGGCATCATCGGCCTGGCCCTGGGCGAGGCCATTCATACGCTGTACCCGCACCTGGCGCCTGCGCAGGTGGAGCGCTTTCGTCAGCACTATGCCGATATCTACATGGCGCTGGATCAGCAGCCCTCGCCGTTGTTCGAGGGCGTGGTCGAGTCGCTGGATGCCTTCCGCGCCGAGGGTTACCGCCTGGCGGTGGCCACCGGCAAAGCTCGTCGCGGGTTGGATCGGGTGCTCAAGGCCAATGGTTGGGAGCAGTTCTTCGACATCACCCGCGCTGCCGACGAAACCCGTGGTAAACCGCACCCGCTGATGCTTGAGGAGATCCTCGCGCATTGCGGCGTCGAACCGGGGCGTGCGCTGATGGTCGGAGATTCTGCATTCGATCTGCAGATGGCCAGCAATGCCGGCATGCATTCGGTGGCGGTGGGCTATGGTGCCATGTCGCTACAGGCGCTGGCCGAGTTTGGGCCGCAGGTTTGCATCGATCACTTTTCCCAGCTGCGCGAGTGGCTGGGTGGTACTGCAATTCCACTTCCAAGGTAGGTAAGCATGGCAGACGAATGGAAGGCCCCCGAGGCCGAGCCCGAGGAGCGCGAAGAGCGCAAAAGCTGGAAGCTGCTGGAAAAGACCTTGCTGGCCAGCGTGCAGGAGCAGCGCCGCTCGCGGCGCTGGGGGATCTTCTTCAAGCTGCTGACCTTCGTCTATCTGTTCGGCATCCTGGTGTTGTTCACCCCGCTGATGGACATGGACAAGGCCGCCTCGCGCAGCGCCAGCCATACCGCGCTGGTCGAGGTGCGTGGGGTGATTGCCGATCAGGAGGCTGCCAGCGCCGACAACATCGTCAAGAGCCTGCGCGATGCGTTCAAGGACAGCAAGACCAAGGCTGTGGTGATGCGTATCAATAGCCCGGGTGGCAGCCCGGTGCAGGCAGGCTACGTGTATGACGAAATCCGTCGTCTGCGTGCCGAATACCCGGCCATCAAGTTGTATGCGGTGATCTCGGACCTTGGTGCTTCCGGGGCTTACTACATTGCCAGTGCGGCGGACGAGATCTACGCCGACAAGGCCAGCCTGGTGGGCTCGATCGGTGTGACGGCGGCCGGTTATGGGTTTGTCGGCACCATGGAGAAGCTGGGGGTGGAGCGGCGCGCCTACACGTCAGGCGAGCACAAGGCCTTCCTTGATCCGTTCTCGCCGGAAAAGCCCGAAGAGACCCGATTCTGGCAGGGCGTGCTGGACACCACGCACAACCAGTTCATTGCCATGGTCAAGCAGGGGCGCGGCGAGCGGCTGAAGGACAAGGAGCACCCGGAGCTGTTCAGTGGTCTGGTGTGGTCGGGTGAGCAGGCCAAGGCGCTAGGGCTGGTGGATGGGCTGGGCAGTGCCAGCTATGTAGCGCGCGAGATCGTTGGTGAGAAGGAGTTGGTCGACTTCACCGTGCAGGAATCGCCGTTCGATCGCTTCTCCAAGCGCGTGGGGGCCAGCGTGGCTGAGCACCTGGCGATGTGGATGGGCTTTCAAGGGCCGCAGTTGCGCTGATTCGCGCTGAGGTCGCTGGGGGCGCAAGCGCCCCCAAGTCTCAAGGGATGACAACGCCTTCCTTGGTCAGCATATCCACCAATCGAATCAATGGTAGGCCGATCAAGCTGGTCGCATCGCACCCGTGCGTGCTCTGGAACAAGCTTACCCCTAAACCCTCCGCCTTGAAGCTCCCGGCGCAATCCAGCGGCTGTTCCGCCGTCACATAGCGCTCCACCCGTTCTCTGCTCAATTCGCGCAGCGTCACCGTAAATGGCACGCAGTCCACCTGGCAGTGCCCGGTCGCGCTGTTGAGCAATGCCAGTCCGGTCAGAAAGCTCACCTGCTGCCCGCTGCACTCCAGCAGCTGCTCGCAAGCCCGCTCGAAGGTGTGGGGTTTGCCCAGCACCTGCTCGCCCAACACGGCCACCTGGTCCGAACCGATGATCAAATGCCCTGGGTTGCTGTCTGCCAGGGCTTCGGCCTTTTGTCTGGCAAGCCGGCGTACTAGCTCTACGGCAGGCTCGTCGGCCAGGCGCTGCTCGTCTATGTCGGGGCTTGCCCAGGTGAAGGGCAGGCGCAGGCGTGCAAGCAGTTCGCGGCGATAGGCAGAGCTGGAAGCCAGTAACAAAGGAAGCATGGTAGACTCCGGGTTCGGTTGAACCAATTCTATCACGCACGATGCCGCCTAATTTCCTTTGACAGGGGCGGGGGGCATCCCTAGAATGCTGCGCCTATGTTGAATGACCCGATTCCACCTCACGTTGACCCGCGCAAATTAGCCGATCGTGGCGTAACCCTTAACGGTTCGCTGCAACTCGCTGATTTGGAAAGACTCTGCGACCCGCTTTCCGACAATGTCGGTACGGTGCAGGCGAAGTTCGATTTTGAACGAGATGAACAGCACGTGGTGGTTATCCACAGCGAGCTGGACGTCGAGGTCAAGATGGTTTGCCAGCGTTGTCTTGAGCTGGTCACCCTACCGATCCACAGCGAATGTACTTACGCCGTGGTGAAGGAGGGTGCGAATACCCAGTCGTTGCCGAAAGGCTATGACGTGCTGGAACTGGGCGAAGATCCTTTGGATCTGCAGGCGCTGGTCGAGGAGGAGCTTCTGCTCGCCTTGCCAATCGTGCCTGCTCATCATCCGGAAGAATGCCAGCAGCCGGCGGGCGCAGACGAGCCCGATTCGAGCAAGGACGAGGTATCGCGGTCCAACCCGTTCAGTGTTTTGGCGCAGTTAAAGCGTGACCCAAACGTTTAGGAGTTAATCAATTATGGCTGTTCAGCAGAACAAAAAATCCCGCTCTGCCCGTGACATGCGCCGTTCGCACGACGCCCTGTCGGAAAACGCGCTGTCGGTAGAGAAAACCACCGGTGAAGTTCACCTGCGCCACCACGTTTCGCCAGAAGGCGTATACCGTGGTCGCAAAGTGGTCGATAAGGGCGCTGACGAGTAATCCTTGTCCGCTCAGATCATCGCGATCGACGCAATGGGCGGGGACTTCGGTCCCCGCAGCATTGTCCAGGCTAGCATTGCCTGCCTTTCGGCTACCCCCTCGCTGCACCTGACCCTCGTCGGTCAACCCTCCCTCCTAGAAGATCTTGTCAGCGGCCTTGCGGCTGCGGATCGCGCGCGCCTGCAGATTGTCGCCGCCAGTGAGGTGATCGGCATGGACGAGCGGCCATCTCAGGCGTTGCGCGGCAAGCCGGACTCGTCGATGCGCATCGCCCTTGAGCTGGTTCGCGACGGCAAGGCCCAGGCCTGCGTCAGTGCTGGCAATACCGGTGCGCTGATGGCGCTATCACGCTTCGTGCTCAAGACCTTGCCGGGTATCGATCGGCCAGCCATGGTGGCGGCGATTCCGACCCAGGCGGGTTACTGCCAATTGCTCGACCTGGGGGCCAACGTCGATTGCAGCGCCGAGAACCTCTACCAGTTCGCTGTGATGGGCTCGGTGGCCGCCCAGGCGCTGGGCGTGCATCGGCCGCGTGTGGCGCTGCTGAATATCGGCACCGAGGACATCAAGGGCAACCAGCAGGTCAAGCTGGCGGCCAGCCTGTTGCAGAACGCCCGTGGGCTCAACTACGTAGGCTTTGTCGAGGGTGACGGGCTGTACCGTGGCGAGGCTGATGTAGTGGTGTGCGACGGGTTTGTCGGCAATATCCTGCTCAAGTCCAGCGAGGGGCTGGCAACCATGATCGGCGCGCGCATCGAGCAGTTGTTCAAGGGTGGCGTGTTGTCGCGGGCCGCCGGGGCGGTAGCGATGCCGCTGCTCAAACGCCTGCAGGCTGACCTGGCGCCGGCGCGGCACAATGGTGCGAGCTTCCTGGGGTTGCAGGGCATTGTCATCAAGAGCCATGGCTCGGCGGGCGTGCAGGGCTTTCAGAGTGCCATTCAGCGGGCGTTGATCGAGATTCAGGAAAACCTGCCGCAGCGCTTGCATGGGCGCCTCGAAGACCTGTTGCTTTAGGCGTTTTGCCCATGAAGTGCTTAAATGTGACCGCTTGGTCTGTGCATCCATCCAAGTTTTCAGATTCCGCGCCTGGCCCAGGGCCTGGCGCACCCTATCCGACGACAAGATCATAAGGGCTTGTTCTATGTCTGCATCTCTCGCATTCGTCTTTCCCGGTCAAGGTTCCCAGTCGCTGGGCATGCTCGCCGAACTCGGCGCCGAGAAGCCAGTGATCGTCGAAACCTTCAAGGAGGCCTCCAAGGCACTCGGTTACGACCTGTGGAAGCTGGTCCAGGAAGGCCCGGAGGAGCAACTCAACCAGACCGACAAGACCCAGCCGGCCATCCTCACCGCGTCCATCGCGTTGTGGCGCCTGTGGCTGGAAGAGGGCGGCGCACAGCCAGCCTTCGTTTCTGGTCATAGCCTGGGCGAATACAGCGCCCTCGTAGCTGCTGGCAGCATCACCCTGGCAGACGCCGTTCGCCTGGTCGAGCGCCGTGGCCAGCTGATGCAGGAAGCCGTGCCGGCCGGCCATGGTGCCATGGCCGCCATCCTCGGCCTGGACGATGCTGTGGTCGTTGAGCTGTGCGCCGAAGCGGCTGAAGACCAAGTGGTCAGCGCCGTGAACTTCAACTCGCCAGGCCAGGTGGTCATCGCCGGCAACAAGGCTGCGGTAGACCGCGCCATGGAGCTGTGCAAGGCCAAGGGTGCCAAGCGCGCCCTGCCGCTGGCGGTCAGCGTACCGTCGCACTGTGCCCTGATGAAGCCGGCTGCCGAGCGCTTTGCCGAATCGGTCAACGCCATCGAATGGAAGGCCCCGCAGATCCCGGTCGTGCAGAACGTCACCGCCGCAGTCGCCGCCGACCTCGATGCCCTCAAGCACGACCTGCTGGCACAGCTGTATCAGCCGGTACGCTGGGTCGAGTGCGTACAGGCCTTGGCCGCCAATGGTGCGGTCAACCTGGTCGAGTGTGGCCCGGGCAAGGTTCTGGCTGGCCTGAACAAGCGTTGCGCCGACGGCGTGATCACCTACAACCTCAATACCCCTGACGCCGTCGCCGCCACCCGTGCGGCGCTGGCCTGATTTGGAGAAGCTTGCATGAGCCTGCAAGGTAAAGTTGCACTGGTCACCGGCGCCAGCCGTGGCATTGGCCAGGCCATCGCCCTCGAGCTGGGCCGCCAGGGCGCGACCGTGATCGGCACCGCCACTTCGGCGTCCGGCGCCGAGCGCATCGCTGCCACCCTGAAAGAGCACGGTATCGCCGGTACCGGCATGGAACTGAACGTGACCAGCGCCGAGTCCGTCGAAGCTGTGCTGGGCGCCATCGCCGAGCAGTTCGGCGCACCGGCAATCCTGGTCAACAACGCCGGCATCACTCGCGACAACCTCA
This sequence comes from Pseudomonas sp. NBRC 111140, assembly GCF_001320885.1. Lineage (NCBI taxonomy): Bacteria > Pseudomonadati > Pseudomonadota > Gammaproteobacteria > Pseudomonadales > Pseudomonadaceae > Pseudomonas > Pseudomonas sp. NBRC 111140. The sequence continues at coordinate 6,809 of NZ_BCBQ01000038.1, read as the reverse complement.
TGCTGCGCATGAAGGACGACGAGTGGTTCGACGTGATCGACACCAACCTGAACAGCCTCTACCGTCTGTCCAAGGGCGTGCTGCGCGGCATGACCAAGGCACGCTGGGGCCGTATCATCAGCATCGGCTCGGTCGTCGGTGCCATGGGCAACGCTGGCCAGGCCAACTACGCGGCCGCCAAGGCTGGCCTGGAAGGCTTCAGCCGTGCCCTGGCGCGTGAAGTCGGTTCGCGCGGCATCACCGTCAATTCGGTGACCCCGGGCTTCATCGACACCGACATGACCCGCGAACTGCCAGAAGCGCAGCGCGAAGCCCTGCAGACCCAGATTCCGCTGGGCCGCCTGGGCCAGGCCGACGAAATCGCCAAGGTGGTTTCGTTCCTGGCGTCCGACGGTGCAGCCTACGTGACTGGCGCTACCGTGCCGGTCAACGGCGGGATGTACATGTAACACTGCAACTCAATGTGACGGATTTCGTAAAAAAAGAGTCATACTGCGAGCCTAAAATCCGTTATAAAGCTGCAACCAGATTCCAGGCAGCGGGTGCGGTGACTAGCCTGAAGGTGCGTTTCGCTTGAAAAGCGAACGTCTTTCTATAAAATTAGCCACCGGCCAGCTGCCTGACATATGTCCATTAGGAGTGAAAACTAGGTATGAGCACCATCGAAGAACGCGTCAAGAAAATCGTCGCCGAGCAACTGGGCGTGAAGGAAGATGAAGTGACCAACGAGAAGTCCTTCGTCGATGACCTGGGTGCCGATTCGCTTGACACCGTTGAGCTGGTGATGGCTCTGGAAGAGGAATTCGAGACCGAAATCCCTGACGAAGAAGCCGAGAAAATCACTACCGTTCAAGCCGCTATCGACTACGTCAACAGCCACAAGGCCTAAGACGCTGTAGTCGTCGCTTCTTGACGAGAAAAACCGCACTGCCTTTGCCGGCGTGCGGTTTTTTCTTTGCGAACGCGCTGCATCTTGGCGAGCCGGCTTCGCTCACCGCGCACCAAGAGCCTGTTGCCATTCCATTCCAGCGCTTGAATGTAATCGCAAGAGACTCTGTTATTAGAAAAGGAGAGTACTGTGTCGCGTAGACGCGTCGTGGTCACCGGTATGGGTATGCTGTCGCCACTGGGTACCGATGTACCGAGCACCTGGCAGGGCATTCTGGCTGGCCGCAGTGGCATCGGTCCGATCGAACACACGGACCTGTCTGCCTACTCCACCCGTTTTGGCGGCTCGGTGAAAGGCTTCGAGGTTGAGCAGTACCTGTCGGCCAAAGAGGCCCGCAAGCTTGACCTGTTCATCCAGTACGGCCTGGCGGCCGGTTTCCAGGCGGTGCGTAATGCTGGCCTGGAGGTCACCGACGCCAACCGCGAGCGTATTGGCGTGGCCATGGGCTCGGGTATCGGTGGTCTGACCAACATCGAAGAAACCAGCCGCACCCTGCACGATTCGGGGCCGCGCCGCATTTCGCCGTTTTTTGTGCCAGGTTCGATCATCAACATGATCTCCGGGTTCCTGTCGATCCACCTGGGTCTGCAAGGGCCGAATTACGCCATCGCCACCGCTTGCACTACCGGCACCCATTGCATCGGCATGGCCGCGCGCAATATCGCCTACGGTGAAGCTGACGTGATGATCGCCGGTGGTGCCGAAATGGCAGCCTGCGGCCTGGGCATGGGCGGTTTCGGTGCTTCGCGTGCACTGTCCACCCGCAACGACGAGCCAAGCCGTGCCAGCCGCCCGTGGGACAAGGGCCGTGACGGCTTTGTGCTGTCCGACGGTGCCGGTGCCCTGGTACTCGAAGAGCTGGAGCATGCCAAGGCCCGTGGTGCGACCATCTACGCCGAGCTGGTTGGCTTTGGCATGAGCGGCGACGCCTACCACATGACTTCGCCACCCGACACCGGTGAAGGCGCTGCCCGCTGCATGGCCAACGCGCTGCGCGATGCTGGCATCCAGCCGGAAGAAGTCAGCTACATCAACGCCCACGGCACCTCGACCCCAGCGGGCGATGTGGCCGAAGTGGCTGCGATCAAGCGCGTATTCGGCGAGCATGCCTACAAGCTGGCGGTCAGCTCGACCAAGTCGATGACCGGCCACTTGCTGGGTGCCGCGGGTGCGGTGGAAGCGATCTTCAGCGTGCTGGCCATCAACAGCCAGATGGCCCCGCCCACCATCAACCTGGACGAGCCGGACGAAGGTTGCGACCTCGACTTCGTGCCACACCAGGCGCGCAGCATGCCGATCGACGTGGTGTTGTCCAACTCGTTCGGCTTTGGCGGCACCAACGGCTCGCTGGTGTTCCGCCGGTTCGCCGGTTGATGCACAGCTGGATCGATGGCCAGCCGGCGACTGCAGTCAACCTGCAGAATCGCGGCCTGGCCTACGGCGATGGGTTGTTCGAAACCATCGCCGTGCGTGGCGGTCGGCCCAGCTTGCTGGACGGTCATCTCGCACGCCTGGCGCTGGGGTGTCAGCGCCTGGCGATCGGCGCCGACCTGGCGCTGGTGCGCGACGAACTGCTGCGTTACGCCAGCCAGCTCGGTGAAGGCGTCGCCAAACTCATTCTTACGCGTGGCGACAGCCAGCGTGGCTATGCGCCGGTTGCGGGTGCCGCGCCGCGGCGCATCCTGCAAGGCAGCCCATTACCCAGCTATCCTGTCGAGCATGCCGAACACGGCGTGCGTTTGTTCCCTTGCCAGACACGCCTTGGGGAACAACCCTTGCTGGCCGGCCTCAAACACCTCAATCGCCTTGAGCAGGTACTGGCCCGTGCCGAGTGGCAGGACAGTGAACATGCCGAAGGGTTGATGCGTGACGGGCAGGGCAGGGTGATCGAAGGGGTGTACAGCAATCTGTTCCTTGTACGTGATGGCGTGCTGCTCACCGCCGACCTTGGCCGTTGTGGTGTGGCTGGGGTGATGCGTGGCGCGTTGCTGGAGCAGGCCCAACTGCTGGGTATTGTGGTGCAGGTCTGCGACCTGCCCTACGATGCGCTGGAGCAGGCTGATGAAGTATTTGTTTGCAACAGCGTCTACGGTGTCTGGCCCGTACGTGGCGTAGCCGCGCTAAACTGGTCGCCGGGCCCGCTCACCCGAACACTGCAGGCCGTTGCCCGTACGTTACTGGAAACCTGAATTCGTGAGACGTAAATTCCTGCTGTTGCTGGAAATGGGTCTGATCCTCGCCGGCCTGGCGCTAGGCTGGTCGGCCTGGAAGGTCAACTCGGTCCTGGAGCAGCCCTTGCACGTGACGCAGGAGCGCCTGCTCGACGTGCCCAATGGTACTACCCCCAACCGCATGTTCTATCGCATGCAAACGGAAGGGTTGCTCGACGACGCCGTCTGGTTGCGCTTGTACTGGCGCTTCAACATGGCGGGTACCCCGCTGCATACCGGAGAGTATCGCCTTACCCCCGGCATGACCGTCGAGCAGCTGTTCGATGCCTGGCGCCGGGGCGACGTGGTGCAGTACAACCTGACCTTGGTCGAAGGCTGGACCTTCCGCCAGGTGCGCTCGGCCGTGGCCAAGCATGAAAAGATCAAACATACCCTGGAGGGCTTGTCGGACGCCGAGGTCATGGACAAGCTCGGCCATACCGGTGTGTTCCCCGAAGGCCGCTTCTTCCCGGACACCTACCGCTTCGTACGGGGCATGAGTGACGTCGAGTTGCTGCAGCAGGCCTACATGCGCCTGGATGAAGTGTTGGCCAAGGAGTGGGCCGAACGTACGACCGACCTGCCGTATCGCGACCCGTACCAGGCGTTGATCATGGCCTCCCTTGTGGAAAAGGAAACCGGAATTCCGCAGGAGCGCGGGCAGATTGCCGGCGTGTTCGTGAGGCGCATGCGCCTGGGCATGATGCTGCAGACCGACCCGACAGTGATCTACGGCATGGGTGAACGCTACAACGGCAAGATCACCCGCGCCGACCTGCGCGAGCCTACGCCCTACAACACCTACACCATGACAGGCCTGCCGCCGACCCCGATCGCCATGGTTGGCCGCGAGGCTATTCACGCGGCACTGAACCCGTCCGATGGCACCAGCCTGTACTTCGTCGCTCGTGGCGATGGCAGCCATGTGTTCTCCGATGACCTCGATGATCATAACTCGGCGGTGCGCGAGTTCCAGCTCAAGCGCCGGGCGGACTACCGTTCCAGCCCCGCGCCGCAGCAAGACACCAAGCCAGGCGTGGATGACGCCGACGACGCGCAGCAGCCTGAGCCGCCAGCGGCGGACGAGCCGGCCGCGCAGCCAGCGCCCGATGAACCGCCCGTGCAGGATGCCCCTGCCGGCGGTGCGCAAGCGGCCGAACGGCCAACGCCTGACGAACAACATTGAGGACTGCCTGTGAGCGGCTTGTTTATTACTTTGGAAGGCCCCGAAGGCGCGGGCAAGAGCACCAATCGCGACTACCTGGCCGCGCGCCTGCGCGAGCACGGCCTGGACGTGGTGCTTACCCGTGAGCCTGGTGGTACACCGTTGGCGGAAAGGGTGCGCGAACTGCTGCTGGCGCCCAGTGATGAAAGCATGGCGGCCGACACTGAACTGCTGCTGGTGTTCGCCGCGCGCGCCCAGCACCTGGCGCAGGTGATCCGTCCGGCATTGGCCCGTGGGGCCGTGGTGCTGTGTGATCGTTTCACCGATGCCACCTATGCCTATCAGGGCGGTGGCCGTGGTTTGTCGGTCGAGCGTATCGCAACCCTGGAGCAGTTCGTCCAGGGCGGCCTGCGCCCGGACCTGACCTTGGTCTTCGACCTGCCGGTGGAAGTGGGCCTGGCCCGCGCCGCCGCCCGTGGCCGCCTGGACCGTTTCGAGCAGGAGGGCCAGGCCTTCTTCGAAGCCGTGCGCCAGGCGTACCTGCAGCGCGCCCAGCGTGCGCCGCAGCGCTACAGCTTGCTTGATGCCGCACAATCCCTGGAGGCCGTGCAGCGTGACATCGACGCTCTGCTGCCAGGCATTGTGGAGCGTTGCCGTGGCTGAGGCCTACCCTTGGCAGGAAGCGCTGTGGCAGCAACTGGCTGGGCGCAGCCAGCACGCCCATGCGTACTTGCTGCACGGGCCCCAAGGCATCGGCAAGCGAGCGTTGGCCGAGCGCCTGATGGCCCGCCTCATGTGCCAGCGACCGCTGGGCTTGGAGGCCTGTGGCGAGTGCAAGTCGTGCCTGTTGCTCAAGGCTGGCAGCCACCCGGACAACTTTGTCCTCGAACCCGAGGAAGCCGACAAACCGATCAAGGTCGACCAGGTCCGTGAGCTGGTGGCCTTCGTGGTGCAGACGGCGCAACTGGGTGGGCGCAAGGTGGTGTTGATCGAGCCGGTGGAAGCGATGAACGTCAATGCCTCCAACGCGCTGCTGAAAAGCCTTGAAGAGCCTTCCGGCGATACCGTGCTGCTGTTGGTCACGCATCAGCCAAGTCGCCTGTTGCCAACGATCAAGAGTCGTTGCCAGCAGGTTGCCTGCCCGCAGCCCAGCCTGGCCCAGAGCCAGGCTTGGCTGGCTGGCGCGTTGCCCGACAGTGATGAGGCTGAGCGCGATGAGCTGCTGACCCTGGCCGCCGGTTCGCCATTGATGGCGGTTAGCCTGCAGGCTCAGGGTGTGCGCGAGCAACGCGCGCTGGTTACCGACGGGGTGAAGAAGCTGCTCAAGCAGCAGCAATCGCCCAGCCAGTTGGCCGACGCCTGGAACGCTGTACCGTTGTTGCGGCTGTTCGACTGGTTCTGCGATTGGGCGCACCTGATCCTGCGCTACCAGTTGACCCAGGACGAGGAGGGGTTAGGCTTGGCGGATATGCGCAAGGTGGTGCAATACCTTGCGCAGAAGAGCCGTCAGGCCAAGGTGCTGGAGGTGCAGGCGTGGATCCTTGAGCAGCGCCAGAAGGTGCTGGGCAAGGCCAACCTCAACCGTGCCCTGCTGCTTGAATCGCTGCTGGCCCACTGGCTGCAACTGCCCGGCGCCCGCTGATATCCCATTTTTCATGTGTGCTGTTATCCCATGCTTGTAGATTCCCATTGCCACCTCGACCGTCTTGACCTCAGCGCCCACCAGGGCTCGCTCGATGCTGCCCTGCAGGCGGCGCGTGAGCGCGGGGTCGGGCATTTCCTGTGCATTGGCGTGAGTGCCGAGAATGCTGGCGCGGTGAAGGCGCTTAGCGAGCAGTACGCTGACGTCGACTGCTCGGTGGGTGTGCACCCGCTGGACTTGGCTCCAGGCGAAACCCCGGCGCTGGAATGGCTGTTGCGCGAACTGGCCCACCCGCATGCAGTGGCGATTGGCGAAACCGGGCTGGATTACCACTACGAGCCGGAGGCTGCCGAGCTGCAGCAGGCCTCGTTCCGCTTGCACCTGGAGGCCTCGCGGCAGACCGGCAAACCGGTGATCGTGCATACGCGGGCGGCCCGTGCCGATACCTTGGCGCTGTTGCGCGAGGCCAGCTTGCCGCAGGCTGGCGTGCTGCACTGCTTTACCGAGGACTGGGACATGGCCAAGGCCGCACTGGACCTGGGGTATTACATTTCGCTGTCTGGCATTGTGACCTTCCGCAATGCTGATGCCCTGCGTGAGGTGGCGCGGCAGGTGCCGGTTGATCGGTTGCTGGTGGAGACCGATTCGCCTTATCTGGCTCCGATTCCGTATCGCGGTAAGCCGAACTTGCCGCAGTATGTGCGGGAAGTGGCGGAGTATGTGGCTTCGTTGCGCGGGGCCAGTTATGAGCAACTGGCCGAGCAGACCACCGCCAACTTCAAGCGGTTGTTCCCGTTGGCGCGGGTGGCCTGATAGAGCACGAGCCTGATTGCTCTTGCTCTT